>NZ_NASY01000033.1:0-1727 GCF_002075365.1 Anoxybacillus sp. UARK-01
GTAGGAAATCTGTTAAGTGAATAGGATGAGAGAGGACATCAAAAACAGTACAAGTGTGACCCATCCAATCGTTTAAATCAACTCCTAATGTCGAATGGAACGTCTGTCCAATATGATTATGACTTGAACGGCAACATGACTTCGAAAGTCATTCAAACGAGCAGCGGTCCGTCACAAGGATTTACCTATTCGTATGATAAGACGGGAAAACTCCTGAAAACGGTTGGTCCATTAAATGACGTAACAACCAATGAGTATGATGCCAACGGCAATAAAATCAAAGCCGTCTTGCCGAAAGGCAACACGATTCAATGGACGTATGACGGAACGGAACGAGTCAAAACCATTTCCTACAACAACGTCCCGTATTACGAATTTAGTTATGATAAAAATGGGAATGAACTTTCGGTTCAATACTTAAAAGACGGCACGACGAAGACTAGAAAGTTTGATGAGAAGAACCGTGTGATGGAGCAATCCGACCGCGGCGGAGTCCAAAAATGGACGTATCCGACCACCTCGGATAAATTGCAACAGTTCCTGTTCTCGCACGGATCATTCAGCCAAACCGTCACCTACCAATACAACGCGTTGGATCAAAATACGGTTGTTCAAGATGGAACGTATACGTACCGTTTGGATTATGACGAAAGAGGCCATGTCCGCACGTTTACCACCGGAAATGAAGCGGGTGCCACCTTCACGTATGACGACCGCGGCTTGGTGAAAAGTCTGTCAGTGGGGACGGCAGATGGAACCGAGTTATTGGCGGAAATGTACCGTTACGACGAAAACGGCAATCGGACAAAAATCGAGTCCTCAACAGGAGAAGCGATCGTTTACCGTTATGATGCGCTCGATCAACTAGTGGAAGAGCAATGGCCGGATGGAACGACGATCGAGTACACGTACGATGGATTCGGGAACCGGACGAAAATCGTGAAAACGAAAGAGGGATCATCGACGACGACGACGGCCGATTATAATGCGGCGAATCAGTTGGTTCGTTTCGGCGATGAAACGATCACGTATGACGCGAACGGCAACCGATTAGAAGACGGCCAGTATCGATATGAATGGAACGAAGCCGATCAATTGGTTTCCGTTACAAGAAAAGGCGAAAGCACGCCGTTTGTCACCTACCAATATGACGACGACGGCCGCCGCATTCAAAAGAACGTGAATGGCGTGGTGACGAACTACCATTACCAAGGCGACAGCCTCAACGTCTTATATGAAACCGACGCGAGCGGAAATGTGGTACAATCGTATGTATACGGAGAAAACGGCCAGCTGTTGGCGATGAAAAAAGGCGGGGCGACGTATTTCTACCACTACAACGCGCATGGCGATGTCATCGCGTTAACGGATGCGCAAGGAAACGTGGTCGCTCGTTACGAGTACGACACATGGGGCCAACTTCTTTCAAAATCCGGTGAGATGGCAGACGAAAACCCATATCGCTATGCGGGATACCAATATGATGAAGAGACGGGATTGTACTACCTCATGGCCCGTTACTACCACCCAACCCATGGTGTGTTCCTGTCCACGGACCCTGATCCAGGAGATTCGGATGATATTTTGACGCAGAACGGCTACACATATGCGAACAACAACCCGGTGATGTTGGTCGATCCGGATGGGCATTTTGTCTGGATGGCGATTAATGCGGGATTTGCGGCGTATGATGGGTATAARGCCTTTAAAAAAGGCGGTTGGAAAGC
>NZ_NASY01000034.1:0-3950 GCF_002075365.1 Anoxybacillus sp. UARK-01
CTTTTAAGCCGTACTTTAATGCATATTTTATTCTATCAATAGAAATAGCAAACTTCCCATCCGGATCCACCAGCATCACCGGATTGTCATTCGCATACGTATACGCATTTTGAGTGATCGGATCGTCTTTGTCTCCCGGATCTGGATCTCTTGAGATAAACCTCGCCGTCTCCGGATCATAATACCGCGCTTGCAAGTAGTACAGCTTCGTTTCCCTATCATAATAATATCCTGCATACCCTATCGGCTGTCCAGTCACGGCCGCATTTTCCGAAACCGAAAGCACTTTTCCCCATGGATCATAGCTATAATTCGCGACCGTCGTGCCGTTTTCATCGACAATGCCGACGACATCGCCGCGGTAGTTCGTGACGTAGTAGAATGTATCGCCATTCCCACTCGTCACCGTGTTTGGCTTGCCATTCGCCCATGTAAACGCCCATACGGTTTGGCCGTTGTCGTTCGTAATGCGGATTAAGTCCGAACCGTCATAGTGATAATGGTACGTCACGCCATTCACCGTTTTCGTTTCTCTCAGTCCATCTGGGCGATACGTGAAGCTGGCGACCGTGTTGCCGTTTACGTCTTTGACTGAAAGCAGGCGTCCTTCTCCGTCCCATGTGTATTGGTAGCGGTCGTCCTCGAGAAGATTGCCGGCGTCATCATATGTGAACCCTTCGATTTCATTGGCCGCATTAAACGTCAACGTCTTGCCGTGCGGATTTTTCAAGTTCCCGGACGCGTCATAGTCGTATTGAACCGTATTGCCTTGATACGTCCATGACTTCAAACGGTTGGCGAAATCGTACGTATATGAATCTGCACCATCAAAGCACGTTACAATATTTCCATCCACATCGTATGTATAGCGAAGATCCAACGCATCTTCTATACCGACAACATGCTAACTCGTTAATCTTCCTGCGTCACGATTATTTGAAAAAATCAGCCTAAAATAATGGGCTAATTTACAATTATACGTTTCAATCTGGCTCTCTGCATTGTATGTATATATCCAATTTCTTCTTTAAATTTATAAAAAAAGCCTTAAGAAGGAGCAAATGTGCTCTCTTAAGGCAATTTCATATGATTGCAAAGCAGCTATCTTTTAATCTAGCAAGTTGCCTAGCGATTAGTTAATGATTAGGCCCACTAAAGCTAATTAGACTAGATAGCACTACTTTATTTGTTTTACAAAAATATTATTATTAGGAAAATGCAACAATATGGTTGAACCTGAGGCAAATAATATTTCAAAAGACAAAGTACTTTCATCTACATCAAGAAGTTCCTCATATCCCCAATCATCAAATCCTGTATCATCAGATGTACCATTATGATTAATAAATATTTTTTTTACATTTTCAACTTTTATTTTCCATGTCTCTATTTCATTGGTAACGACCATTTCAACTTTTATTTTCCATTTTCTAAAATCATATCCTTCTTGAATCACTTTCAATTCGTTAAGAGTATAGTCATGAAATCCTTTTTCAACGAGAATTTTATACGCTTCATCAGATATTCTTTTTTTTAAAAATTTTACCCTCTCATAATAGGCTTTATCATTCCTTAGCCATTGCTTCTCTGCCTCCGGGGATTGATCGCCCCAGAGCTCAAAAGTGTAATATTTCACCACATATTCCTCCTTGCTGATGTAATTTTTATGGTATAACCAAGTTGGCTGGCAAAGTCGGCCATAATGGTGGCAATAGAGAAGGCGCCATCCTTACTCCTCTATATACAATATACCCTGCACCAGCTGCTGCACCAACTTTTGCTGCTTTTTTGGCAGCATCCTTTGTTTTTTTTCTTTTTGTTTTTTTTCATATTTTTTAGCGTTTGCATCCCAGTCCCATTTTGTTTTTTGCTTTAACGCCTTTTTAACCCATTTAGGTGGCTCACCACTACTATTTTTATGCTTATCGTGAATAGAGCCGTCTGCATTTTGAGAATAATGCTGGCCTTTTGGTCCATAAAGGTGTGCATGTTTTTGAGTACTGCCTTTCGCACTATCAATTCTTGCCTTCCAGCCTTGCCCCAAATCATACCATTTATTACTATAACCATTGGGATCAGTGTACATAACTGGATTATTTTCTGTGTAAATATACGCATTTTGTGAAAGTGGATTATCTAAATCTCCCGGATCTGGATCTCTCGAAAGAAACCTCGCCGTCTCCGGATCGTAATACCGCGCTTGCAAGTAGTACAGCTTCGTTTCTCTATCATAATAGTATCCTGCATATCCTAGCGGTTGTCCAGCCACGGCCGCATTTTCCGAAACTGACAACACTTTGCCCCATGGGTCGTAGCTATAATTCGCGACCGTCGCACCGTTCTCATCAATAATGCGAACCACATCGCCGCGGTAGTTCGTCACATAGTAGGACGTGTTACCGTTTTGGTTTGTGACCGTGTTTGGCTTGCCATTCGCCCACGTAAACACCCATACGGTTTGGCCGTTGTCGTTGGTAATGCAGATTAAGTCCGAGCCGTCAATAGTTATATCCGCCCTAGCCTATCCTAAATAAAAGGATGCTCAGACAAACGATTGGAACATCCTTTTTCCATTATTATGCTTCTCAAACATATCAATACATCTTGACACCATTATTGATTATGATTTTTATAATTATTAGAGTTTATCTAGCACCACTCATTAATCTATATTCTTTTCTACAAAAATCTCATCCAATTCTGTGAGCGCTCCATACAGAGATGACTGAACAGCCGTTGTTTTTTCCTTTGACAATGCTTTTCTCAAACACTCTTTGATCTTTGTAAAATTATTCATATCGGCGATCTCTACAAGACTGTTTGCGACAGCACATCGCACCCTATAGGATTTACAATTTAACATTTTTATAATGTCATTCAAATACTCTATCTCATCTAAATGATATAATCCTAAGTAAAATCCAAGACGTGCCCGATTTCGCCTCTCTCTATTTAATTTTTCTTTCAGTAACGAAATGATGCCCTTATCTCCTAATTTTCCAAGTACTTCTGCAGTATATGCGCGGACAAGTTCATGCTTATCATCTAGGGATCGACAAAGATATGGGATGGCTTCTTTATATTCAATTAAACCTAGTACTTCTGCAGCAGTAACCCGAACTAACAGATTTGGATCGGTTAATTTAGGAACTATAACCTCTCCTACTTCATCACCTGAGAAAAATCCTAATTGTTCTATAGCATACATCCGCACTTCGTTGTTAGAATGATCGGTTAATTGAATAAGTTTATTTTTTATATCCTTTTTCGTTAAATAAGAGTGAATAATTTCCTTTAATTCCTATATTAATCTCGATCACTTGACATGGAGCCTCTACATACAAGATATTTCCTAAAAAGCGAGCAACAACAAGAATCAGCCACATGAAACGAGGCTATCATGTACGTCACTCCATGTAAAGTGCACGTTTCTAACTGGTAAAAAACTGTTCAATTTAATCAATCGAATTCTGTTCAGTTTTATTTAGCGGTCAAAGGTTCTAAGCTATTTTGTTAATTTTGCTTAGATTTTCAGATACAAAAATCGATTATCTGTTTCTTTTTTAAGTAGAGAGCCATGAATTATGGCTCCCTACTTGTAATTATTTTAAAATATTTAACAAATTACAAAAGGGAATAAGGGTTACACCCTAAACACAGCCCGATTTTTAGATATTAAAGAAAAAAAGCAATAAATAGTAACACAATTCCTATAACTACTCCAGCAATTAAACTAGGATTATCTAAAAACAAGTAGTATTTGCTTTTTTGAGAAGCCTTGTATGAATTTGCCCTTTTTATTAACCATAAGCCGAAAATAATAATATAAAGCATTCCAAATAAAAGTAACATTGGAGTATCTTTTATATATTTTGTTTCCATTTATAACCTCCATGAGATTTCATTTACCAAATATCAAAATTTTATATTACCATTGTTTAGATGACAGC
>NZ_NASY01000035.1:0-527 GCF_002075365.1 Anoxybacillus sp. UARK-01
TCGTTTCATAGCCTAATCAAGAAAGAGTGCATTTATCTGAATCGATTCCGCACGCGGAAAGAAGCGAAACAAGCCATTTTTGAGTACATCGAATGCTTCTACAATCGCAAAAGAATTCATTCAGCTCTTGGCTATGTATCGCCATATGAATTTGAGGCTGCTTACTACGCTAATCAGAGAAAAGTAGCTGCCTAAGTTCAGCTATTTCTCTCTGTTTAACGTGTCCGTTTTCTTGACATAACACCACCTCCATCGAACAATTTTATTTCACAATTCGCTGAGCTTAATTCGGTCCAGTCCTCAAGTTCAGCTATTTCAATTCTGTCATCTTTACCTCCATAGATTGAAATTGGGAAAGGAAGAATCTTTAACTCCCCTTTGTAAAGATAAGTTTCAGCTAACTTTTCATCAGCCCGCATGGTAGGAATCATCAATGACAATAATTCTTTATTTTTTAATAATTCATCAGACAAACCACCAAATTCATTTACTCGAGTTAGAAACTCACTATCGGGTAAGTGATATCT
>NZ_NASY01000036.1:0-3359 GCF_002075365.1 Anoxybacillus sp. UARK-01
ATTCTATTTGTTGAATGAAATAGAGTATACTAATGTTTATTTTATTGCTGATTTTTTTGATGAAATGGAGATATTATTACCAAAGGACAGAATGGAGGGAATAACATTTAATTTCAACAAATTGAATCAACTAATTTTTATTCAATTTGAATCAAAAAAGATGATAACATTTAAATATTAATTCGTATCGAAAAAGATGTTCTATAGTTATTTATCAATAGTTAGAGGGATGGAAAAACTAATGGGGCTGTCCGAAAAGTCAGTGGAAACTGACTGACGGATAGCCCCTTTGTACAAGTTGCAAAAAAACATCACAAAAAAATCGTCTTTTCTTGTAAAATGGAGTTACCACACTACATTTACAGAAAGGACGATTTTTATGAGTAATCGAACGACTACTCCTCCAGATTATATCATACAACCTTCCCTTTTTCCAGATGAAATAAAGGAGCAGGCTGCTGCAAGTAAACGTGAGCTTGCGCCTACTTTCAAACCTTACGACAACAAGCAGACTCAAATGATTTTGGATCTCGAAATGTTTATCCCTCCCCATCATGTCGCCCGCGTGATTGATGAAATGATCGAAGCGATTCCCGATTCGCAACTGTTCGCGCATTACACCGGAGGCGGTCGCAGTTCCTACCATCCCAAAATGATGCTCAAGGTCATTTTGTATAGCTATTCCCAAAAGGTCTATTCCTGTCGTGGCATGGAGAAGCTGCTGCGTGAAAATCTCCCGGCCATGTGGCTGGCCGCCATGCAACAGCCGGATTTCCGTACCCTCAACGACTTTCGCGGCGTACGCATGAAAGCCCTGATGGATGAGCTGTTTGAAACGATGATTCAACGGCTCCTTGCAGAAAACTATATCACGATGGACAACTATTTTCTCGATGGCACTAAGATCGAAGCCGATGCCAACAAGTATTCATTTGTGTGGAAAAAATCTACGCTGCGCTTCGAGGAAAAGCTCCGGGAGAAGGTACAGGCGACCTTGGCGCACATTCATGCGCTCACGGCTCAGGAAGCCGGAGAAGATCTGTCCCCAGCAGCAGAGGAACTGTCTGCCAAGCTGGAAGAAACAGCGGCGGTACTGGAAGAAAAAGTGGACGCTCTTACCGAACAAATGGCGCAAACGGATGACGTGGAAACCCGAAAAGCCTTGCGAAAAGAGCGCAGCCGCTTGAAACAACCGCTTAAACAAATTCGAGCAGACTTTCTGCCCCGACTGGCCAAGTATGAGCAGCAGAAAGCTCTTTTTGGCGATCGCAACAGCTACTCGAAAACAGACCCGGATGCGACGTTTATGCGAATGAAGGAAGACCACATGAAAAATGGTCAGCTCAAGCCTGGTTACAATGTGCAAATGGCCACCGAAAACCAGTTCATTTTGTTTTACAGTATCCATCAACGCCCGACCGATACGCGCTGCTTCATTCCACATATGGAGCAACTGGCAGCGTCTAGCTTGCCGGTGCCGAAAACCGTCATTGCCGATGCGGGCTATGGCAGTGAAGAAAACTACCTGTATGCGTTAGGGGAAGAAAGAAAGCCGCGATTTGATTTCCTGATTCCGTATAGCAGTTACATGAAAGAGAAGACGAGACGCTACCAAAAAGACATTCGGCATGCCTCTAACTGGGAATACGAGGAGAGGGATGATCGCTTCATCTGCCCGAATGGTCGTTATGTACGATTTAAGAAATATCAAACGAAGAAAAACGCATCGGGATTAGAGCAAAGTTTTAAAATCTACGAATGTGAGGACTGCAGCCACTGCCCGTTGAAACCAAACTGCACGAGGGCAAGGGGCAACCGCCAGGTACACTGGAACACGATATGGGAAGAACTGAAAATAAAAGCCAAACGAGCCCTTGAGGATGACGAGAAATCCGCGATTTACGCCCGGCGCAAAGTCGAGGTAGAAAGCGTGTTCGGTCACATCAAGGGCAATCGCGCGTTCCGCCGCTTCTCGCTGCGCGGGTTAGCAAAAGTACATACGGAGTTCGGGATCGTGGCACTCGCCCACAACCTGTTGAAAGTGGCGGGCATCCGCCTCGCTACTTTCCTGCAATACCAGACAAACAAAAATGCTGAACGGAAATTTTTCCATTTTCTCGTTCAGCATTTTTATTTTTGGACTTATTGGACAGCCCCATTTCACATTGCAGAAAATCTAGTTCGATACAAAGAGCATTCCTGTTAGAAAGGCTTTTAGGAACTTGAAAGAAAAAGCATCTTGGTATGATGCAGCGGTTGCCAATTGTCAAGTTGACACTGTTATCAATCAAACCAAAGAGAACTAATCGTACGAAAAATTGAACAACCGCCAAACCGTATGGGCGTTTACGTGGGCGAATGGGAAACCGAATACGGTCACGAATGCGAATGGCGATACGTTTTACTATGTCATCAACTACCGCGGCGATGTCGTCGGCATTGTCGATAAAAATGGAGCGACGGTCGCGAATTACAGCTAGGATCCATGGGGAAAAGTGCTTTCGGTTTCGGAAAATGCCGCAGTGACTGGACAACTGCTAGGATATGCAGGATATTATTATGATAGGGAAACGAAGCTGTACTACTTGCAAGCGCGGTATTATGATCCGGAGACGGCGAGGTTTGTTTCGAGGGATCAATATCGGGGAGATCTAAATAATTCAATTTCACAAAATGCGTATGTTTATTCCAATAATAACCCTGTTAATTTTACTGATCCAAGTGGGTACTGGTCAAAAACAATCAATTTAGGTTTTAATAGTTATATTAAAGTTAATGTTGGTTGGCAAAAAATATCTCTAGCCATTAATTTAACTCCTGGATTTTTAATAAGTACTGGTATAGGTTTGATTCTCGGTGCCGGAGCTGGCGCTGTTGTGGCACGGTACTTGAAATGGTATCTATATCCAATATTGGCGAATGCAATATTTACTAAGTTATCAGAAGAGATTGTTAAACGTTTAGCTCAGAAAGTTTCAAAAGCTACCTTTAGAAAAATAACTAAAGGGTACAACTGGACAAAAAAATCTATATTTTATAAAACTTTTCAAATTCCTAACTTAATGTTTAGATATTGATATTAGTGTGGCAGGAATAGATAAAAAGCATCCATCATTTTGTTTGAATGAAAAATAAATTGAATCAGGTTTTTTTGTATTATATTTTCGCTTGAGGAAAACAGCGAAGGCTCTTTTGGCTCTTTGTTACTAGCTGTCATCTAAACAATGGTAATATAAAATTTTGATATTTGGTAAATGAAATCTCATGGAGGTTATAAATGGAAACAAAATATATAAAAGATACTCCAATGTTACTTTTATTTGGAATGCTTTATATTATTATTTTCGGCTTATGGTTAA
>NZ_NASY01000037.1:0-220795 GCF_002075365.1 Anoxybacillus sp. UARK-01
ACCCATACCAACGCGGCTGTTCTAATCCGTCATTCTTTAACTGATTAAATGTCTGCTCAATCGAGTTGCGAAAACCAAACAACCACTTTCCGAATTCTGTTTTCAAAAACGAACGAATCATCCGACCATAGGCATCTTTTCGTTCATCGCTATTTCGAGGATTAATAGGTGAAACGAAAAAAATTCCTGTCTGTTCGGCTATTTGACGGACTTTTTCGCTGTCATAGGCGGCATCTCCAAGGGCAAATTCAATCTTCCATTCCTTTAAAGATGGAAATAATTCGAGCGCAACGGCTGCATCATTTCGATTCGCAGTCGTGAAGACATGGGATAGGACGATTCCTTCTGTGGTTGTACAAAGGTGCAACTTATATCCTTTGAACCAGTTATACCGAGTCGAAATCCCCCATCTCGCTTGAGAATCATAAAAACTGCTTCGGAGTGCCGTACTGTCGATGATGACAATTTTGGGATACCGAACACCTAAATCTTTTAGAAGTCGAGCATTAAATGTGGAAAATCCTTGTTCTCGAAACCACTTACCTGCACGTGAAAACGTAGAAAGATGTGGAACCTCTTTGAGTCCACAAATACGCCGGAAGTAGCCAAATCGATCGAGTGTTTCCACTAACTGACGTAAAGAATCAATGGAAAAATAGGTTTTTAAAAAGAAACATTTTAACAATGATTTTTTCGAAATCGGTGGTCGCCCGGTTATATAAGGTGTTTCTGGTAAAGAAAGTTGGTCGATGTATTGAAATAAAGCCTGTAAAAGAGGATCCATTTCGCTATTCAGTGCATGTTCGATAACAAAATTGGAAATCATGATAGTGTCCACCCCTTGGAAATGTGTTTTTGGTCACTGTATATGATTTCCAAGACGGTGGATTTTTTGCGTCCTTTTATGCACCCGTTATGCGTTTTGCAACACGTTCGGTATTAATTGCTACTGCAGTGTTATGCTCTAGTCTTTCCACGGTAACCAGCAATACTTTAGCTAATAATAAGGTTACTACAGAACAGCAATTGCAAGCTGAATGGGAAAAGGAAGAAAGAGAAACTCAACAAGCTATCAAAAACTTTCAACCGACTACTGCTGAAGAAAGTAGAAAAAACCTTGAAGCATTGAAAAAAATGGCACCTGAAAAATATGAAGAAGCAACAAAAGTTAACATTCTAGCGAATTCAGGAAAAATGGGAACTGTAGGAGATATTTTAATTACTTACGATAATAAAACATCTGTTTGGGCACATGGACACGCTGCTATTGTTAGAGATAATAATGACTATATTGTAGAAGCGTGGCCGGATGTAGGTGTCCGTGTTTACCAAAATAACTGGGCAAATAGATTCTCTACCAAAAAGAAGTTTTATGTAAAAGACGCATCTTATTCGAAATATGACTCTGCTCAAAAATGGGCTTATTATCAAGTAGGAGATCCTTATAGCCTCACAGCAACAAAAGATAGTGTAGACAAGTTTTACTGCTCACAACTAGTCTGGAAAGCTTGGAACAATACAGGTTATGATTTAGATGCTGATGGTGGCCAAATTGTGACTCCTGCTGATTTAGAAGAGCATAGTTTAACAATAGCATATTAACCATTTTTCAAAAGCAGAACCATTTTTGTTGTTCTGCTTTTGAAAATATAATCATAGAGGAGATAAATTTATTATGAGTCAAAAAGAAAAAAGGACGATAAAAATACTATTAATAATAGTAGCATCAGCTGCATTCATTTGGTTTTTAGGTAATTTACTCTTAGACTTTTTATCTTATAAAAAAAGTAATATTGTAATGAATGAAAATATAGAACTTAAATTAAATGATGGAGAATTGCATTTTATATACTCTCATCCATTCGATGATGGAAGTTATTATTTAAAAACGAAAGACGGCCTTAACTTTGAAAAAGTAAAATTTGACCTAAATGATATATCATATCTTTATAATGACTTTGACAATAATGTTTATTTATTATCGCAACATGCCTTTTCTTATTATAAAATTACAAAAAAAGGAGATGATATCGTTGAAAATAAAATTCCATTTCCTTTAACTTTTATGTTTAAGGATCAAAATCTAGAAGTGTTTGGAATTAATAAAGACATTCAATCTAATACGCTAGATGTTCGTGATTTAAAATATCATAAGAAATACCAAATAGAATATCCCACTTATTTATCTTTAATGAATTATGATGATAAATACATATATTTATCTAATGATGTTATAGATAAGGAAAAATCTGTGATACGAATCATCAGTAGAGAAAATGGAGAAGAAGTTAAAACAATTGAAATATCAAGCACAGCAACTGATTTAGTATTTTATAAAGATAAAGTGGTTGCTGTAACGGATCATTTTCTACATTTCATAGATAAGAATACTTTTGACGTTATGGACATTTCTTATCCATTAAGTTCAGCAGTAGGAGAAGGCGATAAAGCAATAAGTATAAATAATAAACTCTATGTTAGCTACAACAATAAAGGGAAAGTTTCAATTCTTACTCTTGATGAAAAATACAAATGGGAAAATACTATTAACTTGGATATTAATTATGGTTCAGGTAAATTTATCGATCATCAATTTTTTGTATTAGAACAATACGAGCTATCAGAAGATGCTGGTGGCAAATTAAGTGTTTACGACATCACTGAAGATAAAGTTACATCCATTTTTTTACCGAAACAAGATCGTAAAGTTCAAGATTTTGTCCTGACTAAAAATAATTAAATAGGCAGGAATGAATCCATTCTTTGCAGGGCAATATCATACCCGACACTCCATGTGAAGCGGTGAATATGCAATAAATGGTGTCTATCCTTAATTCCCACTAACAATTTTTTCTTTCAAGTCCCCGAAAACCTTTCTAATAGGAATGCTCCCCCACCTACATTTCGCTTAGAGGTGGGAGACTCCTTTAAGAGATTATGGCAGATGGTTTACTTCAAGTGCCACGCGGATTCCTGATTTAATCGCTGTTTGGATCCATCCGTGCGGGACATCCGTGTGCTCGCCGGCAAAATACATTCTTCCTTCTGGAGAAGCGATATGTGGCGAAAGCTCTGTTTCTTGCCATGGTTTATATAATGTAAAACATCCGCTGGAATAAGGATATTTCCCCCAATTATGCGAGATCCCTATCACAAAATGATCGAAAATAGACTGATCATAAATAATCGATAAGGTGTCCAAAGCCTTTCTAATTTGCTCATCTTCGGTTAGGCTTTCCCATGGTAACGCATCATCTTCCCATGTATAGCTAGCTAGCATGACTCCATGTCCTTCTGAGTCGAAATCATGACTTGGAAAATAGGAAAAGCGAGTAGGAAGATCAGTAATGACTCTTCCGCCGTACATTCCTTCCTTTTCCCAAAAACGTTGGCTGAATTGTAAGCCTATTTTGGCCGAAGTAACATAATGAAGCTCGCGAATCGCCTTTCGTTTTTCGTGAGAAACAGAATCGTATGGTTCCATCTGAACAAACTGTAAGGTGGAGAAGGGAATGGTAATGATTGCAATATCACCAGTGTAGTGGTAAAGAGATTTTGTTTGCGGATGAATACAAGAAATGGTCACATCGTGCTGCGTCTGATGAATTTTGACGACTTGACGATTAAAATGAATGTTCGGATATAGTTCAGACAAAAAAGCGTTCGGCAATAAATCGTTGCCGCCTTTAATTTCATAAAAATGCACATCGTCGTTGAAAAGAAGGGACATTTCTCGTAAAACTTCAACCAAAGAAAATTCTGGGAATCCTTCGATCATATGCATAATTTTGATTAATTCAATGGCTGCGTTTGATAAGAAAAGACCATAAGGGTTTGAACGAAGATAGTCGTCCACTGAAAACTTTTCGAAATACTCAATCACAATAGGCCAATGTTTCTTCGGATTTTGAGAGACAAAACGGAAAATCGGTTCGACCATTTTGGTAATGAGTTGATTGACATTTTTTCCTTTTTCCGAAGGGGAGACAGGATAGTTCAAAATGTCAGGATTGCGTAAATATTGACCGTATGTCGTTTTAATTCCATTTAAGTAAAGGATGTCATGAGGGGATGAATTAATGAATGGCTGCAAAGGCAAATTGAATTTTTTTACATATTCCATCACTAAACGGTGAGTGTTCGGAATTCTCATTGCGCCAACATCTAAATAGAGCCCTTCTGTAAATGGAGCCCTTTTTGTAAAAACTCTTCCGCCCACACGGGTCGATGCTTCGATGATTTGCACATTATGTCCGGCGTGGTTTAGCAGGGAAGCTGCCACAAGTCCGGACATTCCTGCTCCTACAATTAAAATTCTTTTGGGATAACTTGATCTTTCTATTCCGCTTTGGATAATTTGGATCATTTTTTTTTCTGATACCATGCTCGTACGATTCCTCCCGCTCTGTGTTCATCACTACATTTTATTTTGCTAGTGAAGGGATTTATGCTATTTTTAACATGTTTTAACATATTTGCTAAAGAGCTTTCGCTTTTTAAAAAAAATATAGCGGGAGAGTTGAAAAGCAGATGCCATATAAAAAGCCATCCATTCCAGAGCGCTTTGGAATGGACGGCTGAAACGATGTCTTGTCTATCTTAATCGGATCGATGTTACCAAAGTTTATAGCCTTTTGAGCCAGGAGGAGCATTTTGGATCATATCAATGAACGGAATCGTATAAGCGATCAAAATCAAGATGATGGCGATGCCGATCCAAAGCTTCCAGTTTTCGAAAACAAGCGGTGTACGTTCTGCCTGTTCGGCTACTTCAGCGACAGGGAACTCTGTTTCTCCTTTTGGAGCAAAGAAAGCTAAATTGGTGACGATAACAAGCACTAAAATAATACCGATGAACAGAATGGTTCCCCCGACGGCTTGGGCAATTTGATATGGAATCCATTCAAGGGCCTGCGGTGAATTCGCATATGTTGAAAATGCCGAACGACGCGGAGCGCCAAGCAATCCAGCAAAATGCATCGCACCGGACATAAAGGACATGCCGACAACCCATACAATTGTTTGGATAATGGCCAAGCGATTCATCGCTCTTGTCATGATGCGGCCGCTTAAATGAGGAATAAGCCAATAGGCTGCGCCAAAAAATGTAAGAACAACGGTAGTAGCCAATGTTAAATGAAAGTGTCCTGTTACCCAAATGGTATTGTGGACAACCTGATCGAGCTGATGCGAAGCATTGACCAATCCGCCAGCTCCTGCAGGAATGAAAAATAACATCCCGACAAACGGAGCGAAAAAGCGGGCGTCCCCCCAAGGAAGCTTGCGCAGCCATCCAAATAAGCCTGCTGCTCCTTTCGAACGGCCGTACATTTCAAAAGTGGCGAACATCGCAAAAGCTGTCATTAATGATGGAATCACGACCATAAATGTTAAGACAACCTGAACGTATTTCCAGAACGGATCAATCCCCGGCTCCATTAATTGGTGGTGGAAGCCGACAGGGATGGAGAAAAGCAAAAATAAGATAAACGATAACCGAGCCAATGAATCAGAAAACATTTTGCCGCCGATTACTTTCGGAATAATGGCATACCAAACCATATAGGCTGGCAACAGCCAGAAGTAAACGAGAGGGTGACCAAAATACCAAAACAAGGTTCGGCTGACAAGTACGTTGATTTGATCGACGAGTCCAAGAGACCATGGTAATAGTTGAATTAAAACAGTGGCTGCTACTCCAAGCGAACAAATCAACCATAGCACCATGTTGACAACAGCCATAAACGAGAGAAGCGGTCCGACCTGGCCTGGATTCGCTTTTTTCCAGCGAGCATAATGAACAAATAAGACGAATCCGCTGATCCAGCTGCCGACGACGACAAGGGTTAAGCCGAGATAAAAGCCAGGATGCGCCTGCAGCGGGGCATAAAATGTATATAAAACAGAGGCTTCCCCAATTAAGATGAAAAAGGCTGTTACGGCTGTACCGATGGTCATCAGCCAAAAACCCATCCATCCCCAAAAGCGGTTGCGGTCGGAAAAGGCCCCAGTCGTTCGACTGACAGCGGCGAATTGAAATCCAATAATAAAGAATGTGGTTAAAACAAGACCAAGCAATACGCCGTGAGTGGTTAAAATGGTATAATAGCTAATATTTGCGGGTAAATTAAACTTTCCGGAACGAACTAGCGTCTGTAACAGACCCGCTAAGCCTCCGAGAGCTAATGCGATAAATGCTACATAAATATGGGCCAGCGCCAATTTAGCATCGCGACGAGCGACCTTTAGCACATCGTTCATTACTTATCCACCACCTTGATTCGGGCTGTCATCATATGGTGACCAGCTCCGCAATATTCATTGCATAAAATGGTATATTCACCGGTTTTGTCAAATGTTTTTGTGAATGAGTTCACATATCCGGGTTCTACCATCATATTTATATTTGTTCCCACTACCTCAAAACCGTGAATGACATCTTTTGTTGTAATATTAATCGTCACTTTTGCCCCTTTTGGAATTTCAACCTGAGCCGGTGTGTAAGCGAATGCTGATGCCACCATGTTGAGCTGATATTCGTTATTTCCTGTTTTGACTAATCCCGGTTTATTAAACGGGGGCGTTTGATCCACTTTCTCTGGATCGATGGTGGTCAAACAGCTTGGCGGCTGGTTTCCTTTAGCGAATGCGCTTACGCCAAGGACGGTTAAAAACACGAATAAGCAGCCAATACCAAAAATCAGCCAAATTTTTTCATATTTGTGTATGTGCATGCCGTCCATTCTCTCCTTTCACTTAAAGACGTTCTAAAAATAGAAAATAAACACTGACCCATGTGAAGATAAGGAAAAAACCTAGCAAAAACACAGCAGCCAGCGTTCCTTTTAAATGGCTGTCTTCTGTCGTTTTTCCTTTTGTCATCCTCCCATCCCTCCTTTCCGCTGTATCCCCCAACAAGTGATTACACCTTCATAATACAAAACAAATGGTCATTTGGTAGGGGATTTTTGTCATTTCACAAATTGTTCATTCCTTGCTTTAGCACTATTGGAATAGTAAGAAATTAATAGATCCACCTTTTTAAGCAAAATCGTTCATAGGAAATATGGCGATATTGTGAACATAGGTTTTCCAGCTGACCTATCATAGATGAACAGTGTTTGTAAAAAATGCACGGTCCGAAGAGTCTTGTGACTTGCTTTTTCATTACACAGCTATGAGGCAAAAGTCGCGACGATGGAGCTTGCAGATCCTGTAAAGCAGCTCGACTGCCTTCCTTTGTTTTAGGGAAATGGACCGGGTTTTCGCTTGTTCATATGTCAAGTTAAAAGATAAAACGAATGATCTCTGGAAAATCAATGAACGGAGGCGAATCTGTCCCTTGTTTTGGCGCGTTTTTGTATAGGAAAAGGAGAGGAATGAATGATAGAAAAGGCCGAGGCAGTGAATGGAATTAGCCGAATAATTCATCTTGTTTTTGTTAAAATGTTCGCTTCTCTCTTGCGATCTCTTTTCAAACAAGGGAAATCATGCTATACTGCTAATAACTTGATATCGCTGACTCACTCATATAATAGCAGGGATATGGCCTGCTAGTTTCTACCGATCAACCGTAAATTGATCGACTATGAGTGGCAATGTCAGAAACGGACGGATGGAATAAATGAAGGCCTTCATTTTGCCACATGACCCCATCCTTTGTTTTCTATTGGCTTAAAAGACATTGCCTTACTCATACAAAGAGTGGGGGCGATGTTTTTTAAGCTTTTTATTTTCAAAGGAGGAACAGCATGCGAGAATTAATGGAAAAAATCAGAGAAGAAGGAGAAGCGATTTCCGATCATGTGCTGAAGGTGGACCGCTTTTTAAACCACCAAGTTGACCCTGAACTGATGATGCGAATTGGCGAAAATTTTGCGGACGCGTTTCGGAATGAGAGGATCACTAAAGTGCTGACATTGGAATCATCCGGGATCAGTCCCGCTCTAATGACCGCATATATATTGAAGGTGCCGCTTTTATTTGCAAGAAAACGCAAATCTTTAACGCTGCAAAACGATTTGTATACAGCCAATGTCTATTCATTTACGAAGCAGGAATATACCGAAATTTCCGTATCCCGTTCGTTTCTTCAGAAAGACGATCGTGTTTTGATTATTGATGATTTTTTGGCAAACGGTCAAGCAGCATTAGGACTAACAGGAATTGTGCAGCAAGCGGAGGCAGAAGTAGCAGGAATTGGCATTGTGATTGAAAAAGCATTTCAAGATGGCGGAGAGCAGTTGCGCCGCTTAGGTTTTCGGGTGGTGTCTCTTGCCCGCATTACCTCTTTAAAAGAAGGCGTACAATTCGCAGAAGAGGTGATGTGCCAATGAATCCAATCAAATTAGGTTCTTTAGGCCTGCAGCATGTTTTGGCGATGTATGCCGGGGCCATTATTGTTCCTTTAACAGTCGGAGGAGCCTTGAAGCTGACATCAGAGCAGCTGACCTATCTTGTGGCGATTGATTTGTTAATGTGCGGGATTGCTACTTTATTGCAAGTATGGCGTACGGGGTTTTTCGGGATCGGCTTGCCGGTTGTATTAGGCTGTACCTTTACGGCCGTTGGCCCGATGATTGCGATCGGACAGCGGTACGGATTGTCAGCGGTATACGGCGCTATTATCGCTTCTGGAATTTTTGTTATCTTCATTGCCAAGTATTTTAGTAAACTGCGTGTTCTTTTTCCGCCGATTGTGACAGGTTCGGTTGTTACAGTCATCGGTTTGACTCTGATTCCGGCGGCCATGAACAACATGGCAGGTGGACAAGGGGCGAAAGACTTTGGTCATATTGATAATATTGCCCTTTCATTCGGTGTTCTGTTATTGATTATCGTGTTGTATCGGTTTTCTACTGGATTTATTCGTTCGATTGCGATTTTGCTCGGCATGATTGCTGGAACCATTGTGGCGGCATGGATGGGGAAGGTTGATATGAGCGCTGTTCAAGAGGCTTCGTGGCTTCATCTCCCTCATTTATTTTATTTTGGGATGCCTACTTTTAATCTAACAGCTGTCTTAACAATGATTTTAGTCGCAATTGTGAGTTTGGTCGAATCGACAGGCGTCTACTTTGCTTTGAGCGATATTTGCAAACAGCCGTTGACGGACAAAGACTTAGCAAATGGCTATCGCGCGGAAGGCTTGGCCATTTTGCTGGGCGGATTGTTCCAAGCGTTTCCTTACACCACTTACTCGCAAAATGTGGGCCTTGTCCAGCTTTCTGGAGTGAAGAAGCGCCGAGTCATTTATGTGGTGGGAACGATTCTGGTTGTGCTCGGATTGATTCCAAAAGTCGCCGCGCTGACCACGATTATTCCGGCTCCTGTGTTAGGCGGAGCGATGGTGGCGATGTTTGGGATGGTCATTGCTTATGGCATTAAAATGCTCAGCCAAGTGGAGTTTGCTTCACAAGAGAATTTATTTATTATTGCTTGTTCAGTTGGCGTAGGGCTTGGGGTCACAGCGGTGCCGAATTTATTTGCGGAGCTGCCGTCAAGCATTCGAATTTTAACCGATAGCGGCATTGTCGCTGGCAGCCTGACAGCCATTGTTTTAAATATCGTTTTCCATGTCTGGCCCGCGAAAAAACGCAGCCATTCCGCTTCTCCCCTTCAAGAGCAGCAAGTATCATAAAGAATAACGAACAGCGCCGTCTCGTATTTAGCAAAAGCGAGATGGCGCTGTTTTGTATTTTTCTATGCTTTTAAACACTGGACAGAAGGGAGTAAAACTAGCTAAAGATGGCTAACTTCATATATAATATAATGTTGTGGCTAGATAAAATGCCTTATGTGGTTTCAAAAGCGTCACAGATGGATCGATATGGCTTTGACAGATTCAAAATATAGAAAGAGAGTGAAGCGGAATGGGACGTAAATGGAACAACATCAAAGAAAAGAAAGCGTCGAAGGATGCGAATACAAGCCGTATTTATGCCAAATTCGGGCGGCAAATTTACGTGGCTGCTAAGCAGGGAGAACCAGATCCAGAGTCAAACCGGGCTTTAAAAATGGTGCTTGAGCGAGCCAAAACATATAGTGTGCCAAAAGCGATTATTGACCGAGCGATTGAAAAAGCGAAGGGAAGCTCGGATGAAAGCTATGATGAATTGCGTTATGAAGGCTTTGGACCAAATGGATCAATGGTCATTGTCGATGCGCTTACGAATAATGTGAATCGGACAGCATCAGAGGTGCGCGCAGCCTTCGGTAAAAACGGCGGCAATATGGGAGTAAGCGGATCGGTATCATATATGTTTGACGCCACGGCTGTCATTGGTGTCGAAGGGAAGACGGTGGATGAAGTGCTTGAACTATTAATGGAAGCAGATATTGATGCGCGCGATATTTTGGAAGAGGATGAAACGGTGATCGTTTACGCCGAACCCGATCAATTCCATGCGATGCAGGAGGTGTTTCAGCGCGCAGGAATCACGGAATTTACCGTGGCTGAGCTGACCATGCTCCCACAAAATTATGTCACGCTTTCTGATGAAGCGCTGGCTCAATTTAAAAAAATGATCGACGCATTGGAAGATTTAGAGGATGTTCAGCGCGTGTACCATAATGTCGATATGGATGAATAATGGCTTAAGCTCCGAAGTGTGTTGAAATAGGAAAAATAATGAACGATCCGTGCTGTGAACGGGAAAGATGGCCGATGTGCCAATCATTTTATCTTTGAGCGATAGGCATGTTGAATAGATTTGATCTGTATGACAGACAGAAGAGGCTGTTTCTATGAGCAGCCTCTTTTTTATATAGAATCGCTTTTCTGTTTCATACGATTTTTCGATGATTTCCATGAATGATGTTCCAACAGCGATGGACGGCACGCTTTTCTGACCAGGTGGAAGAAGAAAAGGAAAGAATGGAATCATTTGCATTTTTTTTTAACACAAAGGGAATAGTACAGGTAGCTGATGAAAAAAGAGGTGGTTGTATGCCTGCGATTATTTCCGCTGGTCTTGCTTCATTGCCATTTACGGTTACGCAAGACGAGATACGTCAATATGTGAAACGGCTTTTTGCGTCCTCTGTTCCACATATCGAGCGGCTGCTGCCGGTCTTTGCGAACGGCGGCATTCAATCGCGATCGTTCGTTCAGCCGCTTGATTGGTATGAAAAACGGCACGGCTTTTCAGAAAAAAACGAGCTATATATAGACCGCGCTGTCCATTATGGATGTGAGGCGATTGAAAAATGCTTAAGCAATGAGACCTTTTTGTCTAAACCGATCAACTATGAAGAAGTAGAAGCGATTTTTTATATTTCCACTACTGGCCTTGCCACGCCAAGTATCGAAGCAAGAATCATGAACCAACTGCCGTTTTCTCCTCATACGAAGCGTGTGCCGATTTGGGGATTGGGCTGCGCGGGTGGAGCGGCCGGGCTAGCGCGCGCTTATGAATATTGCTTAGCGTTTCCGAAAGCAAAGGTGCTGGTCGTCGCCGCTGAATTTTGCAGTCTCACCTTTCAGCCGCATGATACCGGAAAAAGCAATTTGATTGGCACATCGTTATTTGCTGACGGGGTTGCCTGTCTTTGTGTGGCAGGGGATGAAGCTGTCGATAACGTGCCTCGTCCGCATATTGTTGATGTGCAGTCGGTGCTTATGCCGCATTCTGAAGAGGTAATGGGGTGGAACATTCAGGATGATGGTTGGTTTGTCGTCTTTTCCAAAGATATTCCATCACTCGTTCGTTCATGGCTGAAGCCGAATGTAGAAGCATTTTTGCAAAGAAACGGCCTGGCGATGCAGGACCTGCGCCATTTGATTGCCCACCCAGGAGGAAAAAAAGTCATTGAAGCCTATCAAGAAGCGCTTATGATGGATGAGTCAAAAACAAATGGATCATTTGAGATTTTGCGTCGATTTGGCAATATGTCTTCTGCTACGGTCTATTTTGTTCTCGAACAATTTATGCAGCAGCCCATTCCAAAAGGTGATTATGGTTTAATGATGGCCCTTGGCCCAGGATTTAGCGCGGAGCTCATTTTATTGTGCTGGGAGTGAATAACGTATGCTCATTTATGCCTTCTTTTGTCTTATTGTGTCCATGCGGGTGCTTGAATTATGGATCGCTAAACGGAATGAGCGGAGATTAAAGGCGATAGGGGCAAAGGAATTTGGCCGTGCGCACTATCGTTGGATGGTCATTATGCATACGTTTTTTTTACTTTCCTTTTTGTTTGAGTCACTATACAAAGGAGGGCATCTTTCGCCATGGTGGCCGTTCTTTTTTGGCGTGTTTCTTATTGTTCAATGGTTGCGCATTTGGTCCATTGTTTCGTTAGGACTGTTTTGGAATACTAAAATTTTGATCTTGCCTAACGCACATGTCGTGGTAAAAGGGCCCTATCGCTTTTTGCGCCATCCCAATTATCTGGTTGTTGTTCTTGAATTTTTGCTTATTCCTTTGTTGTTTCAAGCGTACATAACGGCGGTTGTGTTTTCTGTTTTGAACGCTTGCGTCTTATTTGTTCGAATTTCGACTGAAGAAAAAGCGCTTGCCGCCATGACAGATTATGAATCTCGTTTTCAAAATCGCTCTCGTTTTTTTCCATTTCTCCCTGCCAAATAACGGCGGGAGATTTTTTTGCAATTTTTTATGTTGGGAAATGTGCGCAAATACAGTAAAATAGGTATATATGTTGCAAACGTAAGGGGTTTTGATACATGGTTCAGATAACACAACGTTCATCATTGCGTCCTTGGCTTGCCAAACTAGCTTATCTTCATGACGAATGGGTGAACAAGGGAGATCAAGAAAATGCCAAAAAAGCACAGCAGCTGTTGCGAAAAATAGCAGATGAGGAATTTTCCATTGCCTTTTGCGGCCATTTTTCTGCTGGAAAATCAAGCATCATCAATGAATTAATCGGTGAACCGCTGTTGCCGTCAAGTCCGATTCCGACAAGCGCTAACCTTGTCAAAGTGAAGGCTGGACGGGAATATGCCCGCGTTTTTTATAAGAACGGACAGTCGGTCGAATATGCGGCTCCCTATGAATATGAACAAATTCGTGCATATTGCAAAAACGGAGAGGAAATTGAAGCGATCGAGATCAGCCGGAAAACGACGCACATCCCCGAAGGTGTGGCGATTTTGGATACTCCAGGCATTGACTCGACGGACGATGCGCATCGGCTTGCTACTGAATCAGCGCTTCATTTGGCAGATGTCGTCTTTTATATGATGGATTATAACCATGTTCAATCGGAATTAAATTTTCAATTTACAAAGGAACTGACAAGTGACGGAAAGGCATTGTATTTAATTGTCAATCAGATTGATAAGCACCGTGATGGGGAGCTTTCGTTTTCAGAGTTTCAGCAATCGGTGCGCGAGGCGTTTCGCCAATGGAATGTTCAGGTGGAGCGTATCTTTTTTACCTCTCTGAAAGAACGAGAACATCCATTCAATGAATTGAATGAGCTTGTCCATTTTTTCCAGCTGCTATTTGCCGAAAAAGAGGCGCGGCTTCTCTCCGGAGTCGAGGTGGCAGCTAAGCGGCTTGTCAGCGATCACCTTGCTTTTATAGAAAACCAGGATGCCAAAGAGGAAGAGGCCATTTATGCTCGTATGGAGCATTTAACGAAATCCAAGGAAGAAAGTGATATCGATGATCTTGAGAGCCGACTGCATGAGATTGATGCGCTTTGCGCGGAGGTGGAGACGAAGTTTCAGCAGGAGCTTGACAGCATTTTAGAGCATGCGTATGTCATGCCGTTTGAAACGAGAGAATTGGCGAAAGCTTATTTGCAATCGGTTCAGCCGGATTTTAAAATCGGGTTCCTGTTTAGTAAAGCAAAAACAGAGCAGGAGCGGAAAGCAAGGCTCACGGCATTTTACGAAAATGTGAAAGAAAAAGCGACATCACAAATCGAATGGCATGTACGCGACCATCTTGTTCGGTTTTTAAAAGAGCATGACATTGGCGATGTCCAGTTAATGAGCCAATGTCAGCAGTTGTCTGCTGCCTGGAATGAGCAGCTGCTAGAGTCGCTTGTTAAAAAAGGAGCGGGGGTTACAGGAGAATCTGTATTAAATTATACAAATGATGTGGCGACGGAATTGAAAAAGCGGTATCGAAGCGATGCGATGCACATCTTTGCCTCTGTTTTTTCCTTCTGGAAAAATACGGTGCAAGCAGAGCGAAATGAGCTTGCCGAGCAATTAAAAATAGAAAAGGAAAAGCAGCAGCTGCTTGATGAATTAGCGAAACGAAAGCAGCAGCGTGACGACCATTACGCCCAATTGCTAGCGCTGTTGGAATCCGAGGCTCCTAGCCATATACAGGAAGCGCGGGTTCAGGAGCTTGTCAGCGAATTAACGCCAATTCAAGTTGAGCAGGCTGTGCCTTCTGTCGGCAAAGAACAGCATTCGAACGCTGCGCGTCAAGCAGAAAAAAGTGAGGCGATTCACAGCGAATCGGTGTCATTAAGCGGTGATAAAACAAAAGAAAAAACAGCGAAAGCGATTGCCGATTTACGCCAAGCTGCCGAGCTTGTGTCTGGCATTCCAGGCATGACACGCTTTATTCATGGATTGACGGAAAAAGCGTGTCGCCTTGAAAACCGAACATTTACCGTGGCGCTGTTTGGGGCGTTCAGCGCCGGAAAATCATCGTTCGCCAACGCGTTAATGGGAGAGCAGTTATTGCCATCGTCACCGAATCCAACGACGGCAACCATTAATAAAATTGTGCCGCCGACTTCTAGCTATCCACATGGCACAGTGGTCGTTCAGATGAAAACAGCCTCACAGCTGTTAAAGGATTTGCAAAACTCGTTGCGCTATTTTCATTTGAAGGCAGAAACGATGGAAGAGGCGCTGGGAGCGTGCGAAAAAGCGCTGTTGATCGAAACGGTCGAAGCGAAGGAAAAGCCGCATTATACGTTCCTGCAGTCGGTCGTCCACGGATACGCAGACGTAAAGGATGTGCTGGGAACCTCTTTGCAAATCGGTCTTGATGAATTCCAGCAATATGTAGCTGATGAGACGAAAGCCTGCTTTGTGGAGTGGATGGAGCTGTATTATGACTGTGCGCTCACTCGGCAGGGCATTGCGCTGGTCGATACGCCAGGGGCGGACTCCATTAATGCCCGTCATACAGGAGTAGCGTTTGAATACATTAAAAATGCCGATGCTGTTTTGTTTGTCACTTACTATAATCATGCCTTCTCGAAAGCAGACCGCGAGTTTTTAATCCAGCTTGGGCGCGTCAAAGACACATTCAGCATGGATAAAATGTTTTTTATCGTCAATGCTGCGGATCTGGCGAATTCACAAGAAGAGTTAGAAACGGTCATTTCCTATGTGAAAGAGCAGCTCGAGCATTTCGGCATCCGTTTTCCGCGCTTGTATGCCTTATCAAGCCGATTGGCTCTTGAGGAGAAAACAGAAAAAAAACAGCAGCACCATTACGGGATTTTGCGCGAATCTGGGATTCGCGCCTTCGAAGCGGATTTTATTCGCTTCATTATGGGAGAATTAACAAATGTAGCCGTAGCGGAGGCGTACGCTGAACTGAAGCGCCTGCGTGCGACTTTGCAAGACTATATGGTCCAAGCGAAACAAGGAAATGAAGAAAAGGCAGCGAAGCGGCAAAAGCTGGGCGACGAACAGGCTCGGATTCAGGCGCTGCTTCAATCCTCTGATCTTGCTATGGATAGGCAAGCATTAAAACAAGAAATTGCTGAATTAGCGTATTATATCAAGCAGCGTATTTCATTCCGCATGGGCGATTGGTTTAAAGAAGCGTTCAATCCGGCTGCATTGCGTGATGATGGCCGAGATATCCGTCAGGCGCTTTCTGGCTGCCTGCGCGAGCTGCTTCAATCTGTCGGTTTTGATTTGGCGCAAGAAATGCGGGCAACGAGCTTGCGCATTGAACGTTTTCTTACAAACAAGGCACAGGATCGCTTTCAACTGCTTGCAAATGAGATCGGCCGCATTCATCAGGGAATTACGCTATCGAAGGTCGAGCTTCCTGCATTTGCGACACTGGAGTTTTCTGAAGGGCTTGAGCAGCTGAATGAATCATACTTTAAAAAAGCGCTGTCGCTTTATAAAAATGCAAAAGCATTTTTTGAACGGGATGAAAAGCGGCTCATGAGAGAAGAAATTGAAAAGCAGCTGCAGCAGCCAATTCATGAATATGTGTCCGAAAATGAAGCGCGCCTCTTTGCATTTTATCAAGAAGAACACGAAAAGCGGATCCATCATTTGCTTTATGCGCTGCAGCAACAAATGGATGACTATTTTGCAGGCCTCATGACGGCACTTACCGAACAAGTGGATGTAGAACATCTCGGTAAAGTGGAGGAGCAGCTGTCGGCTCTCTTACCACAAAATGAGTAATTAGAAAAAACTGAAGCGGTGATTGAACGTGCGATTGAAGATAGGGGGGAAGCGAACGATGACGCGGTTTCATGCTTGTGCCACGTGCATTCATTATCGGATGAAAAAAACAGAGAACGGAATGTACCGCTATTGTCAACGGCTCGGCTATGAAACGAAGCCGCATTATCAATTTCGCTGCTGGACGCCAAAGCCGCACGTTCGATCACTAATGGAAAAAGAACGAGCAAGAGAGGAGAAAAAAGATGAGTGAAGTTCATCATGCGATCACAGCACATTCTCATAAGCAGCATAGACTGATCAAGCAGTTTTTACAGCTCGATGCACAACGCGAGCGCTATATTGAGGAAGCGGTGGAGCATTGCCGAAATGGACAGACATTTACTGTTGAAAAGATTAATGAGACGACCAAGCAAATCAATGAGCTGGCTAAACAAGGAGTGGTTCCGCAGCGAAAATACGTGACTGTCGACATGGTCGCGGAATACGTAGAACGTCTAAAAACGAAAGGGGAACGTAAATGAAATATATCGTTTCGCCACAATGGGTGTCTGAAAGGCTCTCTCGCGATGATGTGCGGGTCATTGACTGCCGCTTTTACATGGGCGATTCTTCCCGCGGCATAAATGAGTACATACAATCTCATATTCCAGGCGCGCTTTATTTTGACTTAGAAAGAGATTTGTCCGGTCCTGTCCGTGAACACGGGGGACGGCATCCACTTCCTGATTTTGATGAATTGATGGAGAAATTATCAGCGGCAGGAATTGACCGTCATACGACGATTGTTGCTTATGACGATCAAGATGGTGCAATGGCCGCTCGTTTTTGGTGGCTGCTGCGCTATTTAGGGCATGAACGTATTTATGTGTTGGATGGCGGCTATACGAGATGGAAAGGGGCTGGATATCCGATAACCGAAGAAGTGGTTGCATTTCCGAAGCGCACCTTTATTCCAGCCTATCAGCCATCTCTTTTGGCGACGACAGAAGATGTAAGACGCGCAAGTGAACAGGATTCCGCCATTTTGCTGGATTCACGTGAGCCGAAGCGTTATTTGGGCATTGAAGAGCCTATTGATCGAATTGCTGGCCATATTCCTGGAGCAAAAAATTGTTTTTGGAAAGATGCACTAACAAGCGAAGGATATTGGAAGAAGCCGCATGAGCAAGCCGCGCGTTTTGCTTCCATTTCGAAGGACGAGAAGATTATCGTGTATTGCGGTTCAGGTGTCACCGCTTGTCCGAATGTTCTCGCGCTATCGGAAGCGGGCTATACGAATGTGCAGCTATATGTAGGCAGCTTTAGCGATTGGATTTCTTATCCGGATCATCCGATTGCAACAGGAGAGAATTAACAGCATACTTTCCATGCGGCTGACGGAAACTACATATGCAGTTCCTGATTTTCAAAAGAGGTGAAGCAAGTGGGCCGCACAAAGCTCGGAAACGCAAATGCACAGCGCAACAATAACGCCAAGCAAAAAAACGGATTCAACAACGAGTTTGCTTCTTATGCTGAAATAGAAGCGAAAAAAATGCAAAACAACCATAAAAACAGTCGCTAGCACGTGTATGTCTAAGACGGGATCAAGTGGAGCTATTTTTTATCAAGCGTTTGTGAAAGGAAAGGGCTGGGAAAATATACAGCCCTTTCTCTTTTTTTTCTTTTATGCTTAAATGATGATAGGAGGGAAAAGCATGAAAAAAATCGTTGCTATTGTTTTGCTGCTCGGTTTGACTGGATATGGGATTTGGCAGGCTTTGGCAGCCGAACAGCAAAATCGGAAAGCGGGGCTGGCCGTTGGTGATATCGCATATGATTTTGCATTAAAAACCCCAGAGGGTCAACAAATTCGTTTATCGGATTTGCGCGGCAAGCCAGTGATCATTAATTTCTGGGCAACTTGGTGCCCGCCTTGTCAGAAGGAAATGCCGGATATTGAGAAGTTTTACAAGCAGTACAAAGATGATGTCGAGCTTTTATCTGTTCATTTAACATCACAGGACCGCCGCGAAAACTTAAGCCCATTTATGAAAAAGTATGGCTTAACCTTTCCGATTGTGATGGATGAAAAAGGAGAGGTATTAAAGCTGTATAACATTCAAACCATTCCGACGACCTATATTATTGATCGTCAAGGTGTCATTCGCAAAAAGGTAATCGGGCCGATGACATATAAACAAATGCAAGATATCATAAGCCGTCTTCCGTAAGAAGCATCCTTCAACATGAAGGAGCTTCTTTTTATTTTTTTCGAAAATTTGTAATAAATTTTGCTTATTTAGGAAATTATTAAAATTATAATAAAAATGAGAGGGGTTGGATCAAATGAGAAAGAACCGAAAGCTGACATTTGAACAATTAGTGTTGGAAAATAAACGGCAATTGTTAAATGATGAGAAAGCGATGGAGGAAATCGAGAAAAAATTAGAGGAACGGATGCTGAAAAAGGCAGAGTAAAATGATGTATAAGCCGATTTAAACCGAGCACACTAGATGGTGAGGAGGCGAGAGTCATGAGCAATCCAAAAGGAAGCAGAAAACATTTCGTTCCAAACCATCTAGGCACTCAGCCGCGTGCTGCGGGCGGAAATAAAGGAAAAAAAATGCAGGATCAATCAGGGCAGCACGCTCAAGTCATCCAGACAAAGGGTGAGTAATTTTTTTGTTAACATAATAAAATTATTATAAAATTAAATCGACATCAAGGAGGAATTGAAGATGGCTTATCAACGTCCAAACCCAGATGATCGCAGTGATAATGTCGAGAAATTACAAAATATGGTGCAAAATACCATTGAAAATATAGAAGAAGCCCACGAAGCCATCCCTTTTTCTTCATCAGAAGAACGAAAACAGATCGAAGCCAAAAATAAACGGCGTGAAGAAGCCATTGCTGCGCTGCGTTCTGAAATTAAAGATGAAGCGGCAGCGCGCCAAAACGGTTATCAGTAACAATGAAAGAAGACGATCCCGCTGATGCTGCGGATCGTCTTGTTTGCTATTTACAGGACAAAAGGTCATTCATATGGTAAGATAAAGAAAAAAGTAAGTGGGGGAATGCCATGAAAATTGCTGAGAAACAAATCGAAGTACGCTATGCTGAAACGGACCAAATGGGAGTTGTTTATCACGCCAATTATCTGATTTGGATGGAAATTGGGCGGACCGAATTTATCAAACAGCTCGGATTTCATTATGCTGATATGGAAAAGGAAGATATCCTCTCTCCTGTAACCGATTTGCAAATTTCATATAAAAAGCCGCTTCGCTATGGCGATATGGCAACCGTTAGAACATGGATTGATGCCTATGATGGAATCCGTGTGACGTATGGTTATGAAATCTTTACATCAGACGGCGAGCTGGCGGCAACTGGAAAAACACAGCATGTGTGCGTCAGACGCGATTCCTTTCGACCGATTTTAATTCGCAAATATTTTCCGGACTGGCATGAAGCTTACGAGCGTGCCAAAAAGTAAGGCGATACATATGGCATTCGGCATTCGAAGGAATGAGCTGGAATTATGGAAGGAAAAGGTGATAAACGGAGAAATCGCTTTTCTCACTCACTTTTGGTATGATCAGCGCTTTCCGCATTATACGACAGTCACAAAAGTGGGGTGCGGCGATTTAGACAAGCTGCTGGCCTGGGGCGAAAAATATCAGCTTCGTCCTGAATGGGTTCATCAACGGGACTCTTTTCCGCATTTTGATTTATTAGGAGAGAAGCAGAAAGAAGTTTTGCGGCAGGAAGGATTGATGGATCATTTAGAGCGATTTCATTTAGAAAAAGGGGATAAATGCAATGAATGCAAATGAAATGGGAAAGGGAACGTTATTAGAAGCGCTTGGAATCGAAATTAAGGAAATAGGGCACGGGCGTGTTGTCGCTACAATGCCGGTAGATCACCGGACGCATCAGCCGTTTGGTTTGCTTCATGGCGGAGCGTCGGTTGCCTTGGCGGAAACCGTTGCCAGTCTAGGCGCTTACGCATTGGTGGATCAAGATACAGAAAGTGTGGCCGGGCTGGAAATCAACGCTAATCACGTACGTCCAGTCCGAAGCGGAACAGTGACAGCGACTGGTACGGTCCTTCACCGCGGCAGAACAACGATGGTATGGGATATTCGCATCGTGGACGATCAACAGCGACTTGTTTGTGTCTCTCGCTGTACCATTGCTATTATAAAAAAAAGCTAGCTTTTTTAAGTCAGCTAGCTTTTTCGCTTTTTATTCAAGTGAAAAAACGGGTTCACTTGCTTGTTCATTAAAATCAACAATCAAATCATGCCCGTCAAAGTACCATATATCGTTGTCCTCAACAAAAAAGGTGATACCATCTATAGTCGTTTGCGCTTTTGGATCGGAAGGGACGCTTTTTTCCATGCCGAGTGAAAAGCCTTTCTGCACGGTGCTGCATCCACCATATCGTGCAAAAAAGCGAATAGAATCTCCTTCGCGTAAATCAAGCTCCTCTTTGTACCATGCTAACGCTTTTGGTTTGATAATAATTTCCATGATAAACCCTCCTTATTCACCATTATAAAGCATTTTTGGCAAAACGGGCGAATATTTGCTGCAGAAATCATTGACTAAACAGGGCGATGATTACATAAAGTAAAGATACATCATCCATGAAGGGGGAAAGGTTCATTGACAAAAAAACAAGCTGATTTTCCGTTAAGCTATGAGTCAGATGGGATCATGAAGAAAAAGCATCAGAAAAAGCCTTCGACACCTAAAAAAGAAAATAAGGATTTTTTCAATACGACGCAAGCAAGTGAATAAAGTAGCCATGCAGCAGGCTACTTTTTTATTGCAATAAACAAATTTTTACTATACAAATAGTTATTTCAACGCTATTATTAATAAGGACACATATTTTGGAGAAGGGGTGACGTTTTCGCATATGAGTAGTCGAAGTTCAAACGAACCTGAGCCGGAATACTGCGGGGAAGCATTGCCTTTTCCTTTGCGAATGAACGAGCTACTCGCCATCCGAAAACGGGCTCCATTCGAAAGGAAAAGATAGCAAGCCTTCCTCGCTTGGAAAAGGAGGAAGCGTGCATATGATGAAGATGTATTTGTCAAATGCTAATGGAAAAATTGAAGAAATTCATGAGCTTAAAAACGGTTGCTGGATTAAACTAGTAGCTCCGACGGAAGAAGAGATTCGTTATATCGCTAATCATTTGGACATCCCGATTGATTCGATCAAAGATGCCCTCGATGATGAAGAACGTTCGCGTGTCGAAAAGGAAGATAATCATGTGTTAATTATCGTGGATATCCCGATCATTACTCATGATGAAGTGGATGGCCCTATTTATGAAACGATTCCGATCGGGATGATTATTACGAATACATGCTTTATTACGGTTTGCCTTCAAGAAAACCCGATTTTTGAAGAATTTGCGAACCATAAAATTAAAAACTTTTACACCTTTATGAAAACGCGTTTTGCTTTGCAAATGCTTTATATGATTTCGACTTACTATTTGCGGTATTTAAAGCAAATCAATCGCCGCACAAGCGAAATTGAAAAAGAGCTGCATCAATCGATGAAAAATCAGGAGTTGTTCTCGCTGTTAAGCATGGAGAAAAGCTTAGTGTATTTCATGACCTCGCTAAAAGCGAATAACATTGTCATGGAACGGCTTATGCGCCTTAATTACTTGCGAATGTATGATGACGATCAAGAGCTGTTGGAGGATGTGATCATCGAGAATAAGCAAGCGATTGAGATGGCTGAAGTATACAGCAGTATTTTGAGCGGAATGATGGATGCTTTTGCTTCGGTCATTTCTAACAACTTGAATATTGTGATGAAATTTTTAACAGCTGTGACGATTGTGATTTCACTGCCAACCATGGTTGCCAGCTTCTACGGAATGAACGTCCCAATTCCGTATCAGCATTCCCCATATGCGTTTATGGTGGCAATGCTTCTGGCCGCTTTGCTATCGAGCATTACCGCCTTTGTTTTTTGGAAAAAGCGATATTTTTAGCAAAACAAAAACCGCCCTTGATAAAAGGGTGGTTTTTGTTTGGGATTAAAACGATCATTACGGCTATTCTACACGCTTTTCCTTGTTTTTGGACGCTGTCATCCCGCCAGAAAGGATGAATTTCATTGCTTCTTCCGGTTTGACGTTGATCACCTCAATCTGCGCTTTGGGCACGAGGACGGTGATTCCTGCTACTTGAAATGTCTGCGGAATGTAGACGGCTACGTACTCTTTAAGAGGATGAAAAAGCGATTCCACTTCTTCTGACGTAATAAAACCAATGCATTTTATTTCCGTGTGCGGCAGATCGATAAGGACGACCTTTGAAAACGACCGTTTTTCACCAATAAAGGAATAGATTGTATCTTTTAAAACCGAATAAACGGTTTTCATCAGCGGAATGCTTTCAAGCAGCCGATCGATCAGCTTAATGAGGCGGCCGCTAATATATTGGGTCGATAGCCATCCTAAAACGGTAATGAGAGCAATCGTGCATAAAATGCCGATGCCGGGTATGTATGTTTCATGAAGATACGGCTTGACATATTTTCCGAGCAGTCCATCGAAAAAAGTGAATATTTTAATAAACACATAGATGGCCAGCACAATTGGAACAACTGTCAATACGCCGTTCATAAAGTTTTTTGCAAGGGTCTTCATGCGTTTGCTCCTTTCTATGTGATCCTCTATCACCTTATCAAGTTTTCTCAGAAAAGACAAGGTTTATAAAAACGAACATTTTTATATTTTTTTATAAAAAAGTTCGTATTTATAATTGACGATTCATCTTATCCTTGCTATAGTTACAAATGGAAAAAAATGATGCGTTGGAGGACAGGATCATGAAGTCACATTATGACGTTATTGTCGTTGGTGCTGGACCGGCCGGTATTTTTACTTGCTATGAATTGACGTTGAAGCGAAAAGAAGCGAAGATTTTGCTCATTGATAAAGGTCACGATATTTATAAGCGGCGCTGCCCGATTCTGGAAAAAAGGATCGAAAAATGTCCGCCGCCGATGGGAAAAAAAGATTATGCTGGCTGTGTGCCCGCCTGTTCGATCACGAACGGATTTGGCGGTGCAGGGGCGTACTCTGATGGAAAATTCAATATTACCAGCGAGTTTGGTGGTTGGATGACGGACTATTTACCCGCTTCGCTTGTGCTCGACTTGATTCATTACGTCGATGAAATTAATTTGCAGCACGGTGCCACGTCTACTATTACTGACCCGACGACAGAAAAGGTCAAAGAGATTGAACGGCGCGCGTATGCTGCTGGCTTAAAACTGCTAAGGGCGAACGTTCGGCATTTAGGAACGGAACAAAATCTCGAGATTTTAAAAAGCATTTATGAATATTTGCGTGAGCGCATTGATATGGCTTTTCAAATAGAAGTAGAGGATATCTTAACTGAGAAGCAAAACGAACGCCATACGGTCAAAGGAGTGGTTTTAAGGGACGGAACTTCCGTAATGGCTGAAAAGGTTGTGATTGCTCCGGGACGTGATGGCTCAGCATGGCTCACCAAAATATTGAAAAAACGCCGTTTACGCATGCTGAATAACCAAGTGGATATCGGAGTGCGTGTGGAAACTGCCAATATTGTGATGGAGGAAATTAACGAACATTTATATGAAGGGAAATTTGTTTTCAACACATCGGTCGGTACACAAGTCCGTACATTTTGCAGCAATCCATCAGGTCATGTTGTCGTGGAAAACCATTCTGGAACGATGCTGGCGAACGGGCATGCGTATAAAGATCCAAAGTTGGGCAGCAATAATACGAATTTTGCCCTGCTTGTCTCACATAAATTTTCTGAGCCATTTGATCAACCAAATGAATACGCTCATAAAATTTCTCGGCTGGCCAATGCTTTATCGAACGGTGGCATCATTGTACAAAAATACGGAGATCTTCTAAAAGGAAGACGGTCAACGGAAAAGCGCATCAAAGAAGGATTTATCGAACCGACATTAAAAGAAGCGGTTCCAGGCGATTTAGGTCTCGTGCTTCCTTACAATACAATGAAAAGCTTAATCGAAATGACGGAAGCGCTGAATCATGTGACACCTGGGCTTGCTTCTGAGCATACTTTGTTTTATGGAGTAGAAGCGAAATTTTATTCTGCGCGTCCGAAACTAACCGATCGTTTTGAAACAGAGATTACGGGTCTATATGTTGGAGGAGATGGCGCAGGAATTACCCGCGGTCTTGCTCAGGCAGGCGCATGCGGTGTTTGGATTGCCCGCGATATCGCGCAAAAGCTAGCAAAATAGCAGGATAGGCGTACGCCTATCCTGTTTTTTATGGTGATTTAACGGTATTTCTATTGAACTGGGAAAATGGAACCTCTGCAAAAAACTCACAGTCGCAAGCAAGCTGGTGGCTTACCTTGGTCACACCATAGTGCTCACGCGGGGATCTATGTTGACGCATCAAGCTATATGGATAAGCACTACGGGTATTTGTTTTCGTAAATGGAAAGAATACTCTCGATGAATGATTGTATTCTTATTGTCAACTTATTTATTAAAAAAGTTGACAATGAGAACCTTCTACCCTACGATAAATGTAATCGTATGGAAAGGGGAGAGAAAATATGAAAAACTGGTTGGAGTTAGCCGATCAAGTGTTGGCTGGATATGAGCTGAACGATGAAGAGGCGCTGGCGCTGTTAGACTGTCCGGATGAACAGCTTCTTCTTTTATTGCAAGGGGCCTATCATATTCGCTGCGCGTATTTTGGAAATAAAGTGAAGTTAAATATGATTATTAATGCTAAATCTGGATTATGTCCAGAAAATTGCGGGTATTGCTCGCAATCCTCGATTTCGACGGCACGTGTCCAACCGTACAAAATGGTAGATAAAGAAACGCTGATTCGCGGAGCGGAGGAAGCTTATCGTTTACAGGTAGGTACATACTGCATCGTGGCAAGCGGTCGCGGGCCAAGCGAAAAAGAGATAGATACGGTTGTTTCTGCTGTCAAAGAAATAAAAGAGCGATTTGGTTTAAAAGTGTGCGCCTGTCTCGGTATTTTAAAACCTCAACAAGCCCTCCGCCTTAAAGAAACAGGAGTGGATCGCTATAATCATAATATTAATACATCGAAAGAGCATCATCCTAAAATTACAACCTCACATACATACGATGATCGTGTACAGACGGTACAAATCGTCAAGCAAGTTGGCATTTCCCCGTGCTCTGGCGTTATTATTGGCATGAAAGAAACGAAACAGGATGTCGTTGATATGGCCAGAAGTTTAAAGGTGCTAGATGCTGACTCCATTCCGGTGAATTTTCTGCATGCAATCGACGGCACGCCACTTGCGGGAACGGATGAGTTAGATCCGCGGTACTGTCTAAAGGTACTGGCTCTGTTCCGCTATATCAATCCATCAAAAGAAATTCGCATCTCCGGCGGACGAGAGGTGAATTTGCGATCACTCCAGCCGCTCGGGTTATATGCCGCCAACTCCATTTTTGTCGGGGATTATTTAACAACGGCCGGTCAAGAAAAATCGGAGGACTATCGCATGATAGAAGATCTTGGATTTGAAATTGATTTTACTAGTCCCGAGCTTGTTGGTTAGCCTGATGCCGCTGACTTCGATGATGAGGGCAGCTTAGACTGTTAACGAACGCTTTCATTCTGCGTCACTGGCCTCGCTTATCCGCTCATGAACGTCTTTTGCTCGATTCGTCGTCTTCACTCAGCCGCGTTCCTTGTTTGCTTCAGTCTCAGGGGAAATCAACACCATGAATGGAGGTTATAGACAGCGGCCCTTTTGACTTTGTCTATCACCTTCGCTGCCGTTTGATGAATCAAAACGGAAAAAGTGAACGACAATAAAAAAGAATGACATCCTAGGGAAGTGAAACGATGAAGGACTATGAATGCATTATTATTGGCGGAGGAATTGCTGGGCTGCAGGCTGCCATCCAATTAGGCCGTTATCATCATCGCGTTCTTGTTATAGATGCTCAGAATGGTCGTTCCACACTGTGCCGAGCTTATCACAACTTGCTTGGCTGGCCGGATGGAGTCAGCGGTGAACAGCTGCGATCAAGCGGAAGGCAGCAGGCAGAACGGCTGAACGTTCACTTCGTAGACGACGAAATTGTCACTGCTTCCAAGGAGGAGGAACAATTTCAGCTTATGGGCAAAAGTGGACGACGGTACGAAGCAAAACGGATTTTATTGGCGACGGGAATAAAGGATCGTATTCCTCCGATTCCTAATCTGATTCCTTGTTTAGGGACGAGCGTTTACGTGTGCCCGGATTGTGATGGATATGAGGTGACCGATAAGAGGGTGATTGTACTTGGTGCCGGAATGGCAGGGGCCAATATGGCGTTGACACTCCTCTATTGGACGAAAGAAATCATTTATATCAATCATGATGGTGAGGATGTGGCTCCAGAGCTAAAGAGAAAGCTGCAAGAACAAAATATTCGCTATGTACGTGAACCGATTGAAGCAGTGTTGGTGAAGGACGGTCCGCTTTTCGGCGGTGTCCGTCTGCAAAACGGCACTGTGATTGCAGGAGAGCGCGGATTTATTGCTTTTGGAAATAATCAGGTGAATACAAATTTAGCCAAACAGCTTGGAGTAGAAAGGTTGGAAAATCGGCACATTCCGACAGACGCGAGAACGAAACAGACAAATGTCCCCAATGTATGGGCTGCTGGCGATATCGGAGTTCATTCGGAGCAAGTAGCGATTGCTATGGGGGAGGGGGTTCAAGCGGCGATTTGGATTCATAAAAGCATTATGGCAGAAAAAAACGCGAGCCTTGGGTGAAAGGCTCGCGTTTTTACATGATGCAGCGCCGAGCATTTCTTTTCATGAAAAAGTTTTGATTCGCATAATATCTCAATACAGAGACAGAAAAGGGGGAAGCAGCTGTGGTGCCTACATATTTGATTAAACCGCATCTCCAGCGCCACTATCCGACCGTGCAGTACGCCAAAGGAATCTATGTGTATGATACGAATGGAAAAAAATATGTAGACGGCTGTTCCGGGGCCGTGACAGCCAATCTCGGGCATGGTGTTCCAGAAATTATTGAAGCGATGAAGGAACAGGCGAATAAAGTATCGTTTGTATACCGTTCCCAATTTACAAGCGAAGCGGCTGAAAAGCTTGCCGAAACGTTAAATGAGCGCATTGGCGGCGAAACTCGCTATTGGACGTTTCTTGTCAACAGCGGATCTGAAGCGACAGAAACGGCTATGAAAATCGTCATTCAATATTGGCAAGAGAAAGGAAAAAAAGGAAAAAATAAAATTTTATCACGTTGGCTTAGCTACCATGGCATTACGCTCGGAGCACTTTCCATGTCTGGGCATACAGCAAGAAGAGAGCGTTTTGTTCCTTTGCTCGAAGATTTTCCAAATGTGCCTCCTCCATATTGTTATCGTTGTCCCTATCAGTTAACTTGGCCATCGTGTCAATGGCGCTGTGCCGATGAATTGGAGGAAGCGATTATTCGCATCGGTGCAGAGCACATTGCTGCTTTTATTGCTGAACCGATTATTGGAGCAGCAGGCGCGGCGCTAACTCCGCCAGAAGGGTATTATGAACGCATTCAAGCGATTTGCCGTCGCCATGAGATTTTATTTATTGCCGATGAAGTCATGACAGGGCTTGGCCGGACAGGAAAAATGATGGGGCTTGACCATTGGCAGGCAAAGGCGGACATTATTGCGCTTGGAAAAGGATTGGGGGCTGGATATACGCCAATTGCTGCTACGCTTGTCAGCGAGCACGTGATTGAGCCGATTAGAAATGGGTCAGGAGTGGTGATGAGCGGACATACGTTAAGCGCAAATCCGCTTTCAGCTGCTGTTGCTTTGGCTGTGCTTCAATATATTGATCAGCATCGTTTAGTTCAAAAAGCAGAGGAGATTGGGAGCGATTTATTTACGAAGCTATGCCGTTTGCAGCAGAAGTTTTCATGGATTGGCGACATCCGCGGCAAAGGATTAATGCTTGGAATCGAGTTCACCGTTCCCGATACCAAAACAATGATGCCCAATAAATGGGCATTTACGGATATTGTTGTGACGAAGGCCCAAGAAAATGGTTTGCTTGTGTATCCGTCTGCTGCGGGAAATGGAAAAGATGGAGCAGCGATCATCATTGCTCCACCGCTCACGATTGAGCGCGCACAACTCGATGAATTAGTAAGTTTGCTAGAGGAAGCCTTCCATCATATTGAAAAGCATTTTCCAATGAAAGGGAATGGTCGCAATGATGGTAGCCGGAAATGAGTATGGCAAAATCGTTTCTATTGAATATGCGATTGACAAAGTAATGGACGGCTGCACCTTGATGGTTGGCGGGTTTGGCGGTGTTGGTTCGCCTCCCACGCTGCTTCAGGAGGTGTTTGACAAAGGAGTGGAGCAGCTGACGCTCATCTGTAACGATACAGCCTTTCCTCATATCGGGGTTGGTCCACTTGTGAAAGAAGGAAGAGTAAAAAAAGCAATTGTTTCGCATATCGGCTCCAATCCGATTGCGGGTTCCTTATTTCAAGAAGGGAAGATGGAGGTAGAGTTTTCTCCGCAAGGAATTCTGATCGAACGAATTCGCGCCGGAGGAGCTGGATTAGGAGGAATCCTTGTGGATATTGGCATGGATCATGAATGGTTGTCAAAAGGGAAGCCAATCGTTGAAGTAGATGGAAAGCGCTTTCTTTTGGAGCGTCCGTTGACAGCGGATGTATCGCTTGTATATGCGAAAAAAGCAGATCCTTTCGGCAATCTAGTATATGGCAAAAGTGCACGCAATACAAATCCGCTTGTCGCGATGGCCGGAAATATAACCATTGCTGAAGTTGAAGAGATTGTGCCGCTTGGCGAACTGAATCCGGAGGAAATTGTAACGCCAGGGATTTTTGTTCACTATATTGTGAAAAGCAGAGGAGTGAATTGGAAGTGGGCATGGGAATAAGGGAGCGTATCGCCAAACGGGCTGCGAAAGAACTCAAGGATGGAATGATCGTCAATCTTGGCATCGGTATTCCGTCACTTATTCCTAATTTTTTGCCGAAAGGGATGCGCATTATGTTTCAGGCGGAAAACGGCATTTTGGGCATGGGGGAAAGTCCGGACAAAGGCAAAGAGGATGCAAACCTTTGCAACGCTGCCGGCTATCCGGTCACGATTGTCGATGGAGCTTCTTATTTTGACAGTGCTACCGCTTTTGCCATGATTCGAAAGGGATTGATTGATGTTACGGTTCTCGGAGGATTGCAGGTAAGTGAACAAGGAGATTTAGCGAATTGGATGGTTCCGGGGAAACGTGTTCCGGGAGTTGGCGGAGGAATGGAACTGGCTCAAAAAACGAAAAAAGTGATTGTGGTGATGAGCCATGTTAGTAAAGATGGCGAGCCCAAAATTGTGACGGAATGCTCTTTACCGCTGACAGCTAGGCAATGCGTCCATTTGATTATTACGGATCAAGCGGTTATTGAAGTGACAAAAGAAGGGTTATTGTTAACAGAAGTGATGGCTCCGTATAATGTGGAAGATGTAGTGGCCAATACGGGAGCGTTTCTTCAGATTGCCCCGTCTCTTAAACGAATCGAATAAAAAAGAGGTGAAAGAATGAAAGATATACAGAATCAGCTTCATCAATGGATTTTAAAAAATCAGGATCAAGCCATCCAATTATTAAGGCGGCTTGTTCAAGAGGCGAGCACACAAAAAAATGAAGCAAACGCACAAGCGCTCATTATCGAAAAATGTCGGCAGCTGCAGTTAGAGCTTGATATATGGGAGCCGGATATCGAAAAGCTGCGACAGCATCCATATTTTGTATCAGCACGCACTAGCTTTAGAAATAGCCCGAATGTTGTAGCTATCTGGAAAGGAGCAGGCGGAGGGCGGTCTCTTATTTTGAATAGCCATATTGACGTTGTTCCTGAGGGAGATACGCAGCAATGGAAAGATGATCCATACAGCGGACAGATAAAGGAAGGAAAAGTATATGGACGAGGCGCCTCTGATATGAAAGGAGGAACCGCATCGCTCTTATTGGCGATCGAGGCACTGCAATCCCTTGGTATCAAGTTAAAAGGAAACGTGATTTTTCAAAGTGTGATTGAAGAAGAAAGCGGTGGGGCAGGCACTTTAGCTGCTGTTTTGCGCGGATACCAAGCGGACGGGGCCATCATTCCTGAACCGACAAATATGAAACTATTTCCAAAGCAGCAAGGTTCTCTCTGGTTTCGTTTGATCGTCTCAGGCAAATCGGCACACGGCGGCACACGTTATGAAGGAGTGAGTGCGATTGAGAAGGCATCGCTTATTTTAGCAAGGATTCAGCAGTTAGAAACAGAAAGAAATCAACGCATGGTCGATCCGCTGTACGAAAATATCCCGATTCCAATTCCAATTAATGTCGGTACGATCCATGGAGGAACATGGCCTTCATCTGTGCCTGATTGTGTGGTTTTAGAAGGGAGAATGGGGGTAGCGCCAAATGAAACGATTGAGCAGGCGAAGCAGGAGATGGCGCGCGCCATTCATGAATGCAATGAACAAGATGAATGGCTTCGAGAGCATCCTGTTCAGTTAGAATGGTTTGGCGCTCAATGGCTGCCAAGCGAGATTGAACCAACGCATCCGCTCATGCAAGCATTGAGCCGTTCGTATCGTCATGTGAAGCGGGAGGAACCGGTGATTGAGGCGGCACCATGGGGAACAGATGGAGGGCTTCTTACACAAGTCGGAAAGATCCCTACCGTTGTGTTTGGTCCGGGAACGACAGCAGTGGCCCATTATCCGAATGAATATATTGAAATATCGCAGATGCTGGAAGCGGCAGAAATGATTGCATTAACGATGATCGATTGGTGTGAAATGGACACATCAGTCTAAAATCTTTTGGCCATTTGTGAGGAAAGGGGAAGTGATATGAACGACTGGATTAAAGAAACGCAGTTTGCCGCTTCTGTCGTCTTTGATGATTTTAATGAACGGTTGCGCGTCGAAGATTATCGCGGGAGCGTTTTACCGCTTATTCATTCTATCAAAACCGCCGCTCAACAAAAGAAATATAGCAAATTAATTGTTAAAGCGAGAAACGAGCATGTGCCATTGTTCATTGAAAAAGGATTTCGCTATGAAGGATGGATTCAAGGATACTTTCATGGGAGTGACGCTCATATTCTTACCTACTATTTTCAGCAAGAGAGGCGCATGAGCGGGCATGAATGGGCAGAGGATCAAATGGTGGCAGACATTCAGACAAAATCGCCGCTCTCTTCCTTGTCGCCGCTTCCTGACCTTTATAAGCTGCGGAACGCGCAAGAAGCGGACGCTGTGGCGCTTGTCGAGCTATATCGAACAGTCTTTAAAATTTATCCCTCTCCATTGCACGAGCTTGGATATATGGAGAGCATTTTGAAAAAAGGCGCGCTCTTTTGCCTGATCGAGTATGACAAGCAAATTGTCAGTGCCGCATCTGCAGAAGTGAATCGGATGTATTACAACGCAGAGCTTACGGATTGTGCTACGCTTCCTGAGCATCGCGAGCATGGACTTATGAAGCATTTGCTTCGCTTTTTAGAAATGGAACTGAAAAAACAAGGCATTTTTTGCGCTTACTCGCTGGCCCGTGCGCAATCGTATGGAATGAACGCTGCCTTCCATCAGCTAGGCTATCGTTATAGCGGCCGGCTGATTAATAATTGCTATATTTTTAATGATTTAGAAGATATGAATATATGGGTAAAAGATTTGTCGGCGACATGATGCCTTTTTAGTAAAAACGCATAAATATGGTAGCAAGCCAAAAAAGGCAGCACGACGATCAAATAAAGGAGGGTTTACTACCTATGAGTCTATATCGGCCGAAACGCCATTGGAAGGAAATCGAGCTTTGGAAGGATGTCACAGAAGAGCAGTGGAATAATTGGCTTTGGCAATTAACGAATACGATTCGTACGCTTGATGATTTGAAAAAGGTCATTCATTTAACACCAGAGGAAGAAGAAGGGGTGAAAATTTCTGCTAAAACCATCCCGTTGAACATTACTCCTTATTACGCCTCATTGATGAATCCAGATGATCCTCGCTGCCCGATTCGCATGCAGTCTGTGCCAATTGGAAAAGAACAGTATAAAACAAAATACGATCTTGAAGATCCGCTGCATGAGGACGAAGATTCTCCCGTTCCGGGACTGACTCATCGCTATCCGGACCGTGTTCTCTTTTTAATTACGAACCAATGCTCGATGTACTGCCGCTACTGTACGCGAAGACGTTTTTCCGGCCAGGTCGGTATGGGGGTGCCAAAAAAGCAGCTGGATGTTGCCATTGATTATATCGCACAAACTCCGCAAGTGCGCGATGTTTTATTGTCAGGTGGCGATGCTTTATTAGTCAATGATCAAATTTTAGAGTACATTTTAAAAAAACTGCGAGCCATTCCCCATGTTGAAATTATTCGCATCGGCACAAGAGCTCCGGTGGTATTTCCGCAGCGGATTACCGAAAATTTATGCAACATCTTAAAAAAATATCATCCAGTATGGCTGAATACCCACTTCAATACTTCCATTGAGATTACGGAAGAATCAAAACGTGCCTGTGAAATGCTGGTTGATGCCGGCGTTCCTGTGGGGAATCAAGCCGTCATTTTAGCGGGAATTAACGACAGCGTTCCAATCATGAAAAAACTAATGCATGATTTAGTGAAAATTCGTGTGCGTCCGTATTACATTTATCAGTGTGATTTATCAGAAGGAATTAGCCATTTTCGCGCTCCTGTATCAAAAGGGTTAGAAATCATTGAAGGATTGCGGGGACACACCTCGGGATATGCCGTGCCGGTTTTTGTGGTTGACGCTCCTGGCGGCGGCGGGAAAATTGCCTTGCAACCGAACTACCTCATTTCACAAACGCCAGAAAAAGTGATTTTGCGCAATTATGAAGGCGTGATTACGTCATATCCGGAGCCGAAGGGTTATGTTCCCAATCGAGCGGAGGCCTATTTTCAAGAAATTTTTCCAGATATGGATCAGAAGCAATCAACGGCGGGTATTTCCGGCATCGCCAATGACACACGATTTTCGATTGTTCCTGAAAAATTAGAGCGCATTGAACGGCGAAAAATGTATGAATCAGATCCTGCTCATAAATCATTAAAGGATTTGCGGGAAAAAAGAGATGAACTGAAAGAGAAAAAATATCAAGCGATGCTGAAAAAAACAAATGAAACGGAGATGAAGAAGGAATGACTACATGCCTTTGGTGCGGGTTTTCACAAGCTCAAGAAACGAAACAAACCGTTTATTGGGAGCTGCCAGACGGGCTTCGGGCTATTGAAATTACCCATACTCCAAGCATTTCCTGTCCGGACTGCCAAATGGTGTATCAAGAAGATGATGTGGTTGAAGAGATTGAGGATCAGCTCTTTTTAATTGATACGAGCCGTTTGTCCAGTACCGTCACTTATGAAGAGCTAATGAGCCAGCCGCGCCGTTTAAAAAGAAATTATTTTAAATAACATCAGATGTGTGGATGATTCACTAAAAACCTATGGATGTCGCTTGATTCCTCGCTTTTCTGCCTTAGACGCAAGCCCTTCTCGAACAACAAACGTTGGCGAAACGGATATGTCTGCTGCCGTTCTTATTCGAAGGAAGAGGAAGAGAAGCCAATGTTTAACCAGATCGTTCTCTGTTTTTGTAAAATAATGGATCATTCACACTTATGAAATGAAAATATCTCTTCACAAATATCATGAAACCCATTAAAATGACAAGCAGCAGAAGAATGAATAAAAAAGAGGATGAGAGAAATGGAGCGTTCATTTTATCGATATTTGCTGAGATTTCGCGATGGAAAAAAAGATGACCCATTTGTTCGCTTGGCGAACGGGGTTTATCATGATCACGGTTTTCCAAAAGCTTCAGCTGATTACGATGAAATCAGCCGTTATTTAGAAATGAATGGGGATTATGTAGAAAGCATGACGGTGTTTGATGAAGTATGGGAGCGTTTTTTGCAAGAAGCGTAAGCGCGTTCAAGCAAGAACGCTCTTTTTTCATTCGATCGCTTACGAAATTGGATTTCTGCATATTCCTTGGATAATGAGTGTCCGCTTGTTTCTATCTGCATATAATTTACTATAGCACTTGATCGAAGGGAGGGAAACTTGATGAAGACGCCAAAATTTGCGCTTGGCGATATTGTTGTCAATACGTTGTATGGAACGGTAGGGATGGTGACTGACATTCAGCATGTTGATGATATGTTTTTGTATGAAGTAAATCATAGTCAAAGCTTATTTATGGAACAATCGCTTGTATTGCTATCAGAATTTTCCGGTGATGTGCTCATTGCGGAAGAAATTGAAATTGAACTTCCTTTCTTTCTTGGTGAGCTTGTGCATGTCCACAATTATGATCACGATTTATTTAAAATTATTGGTGTACGGACGGAGATCTATCGTTATCAAGAAGAAAGCTGGGAGGAAATTGTATATGAGCTAAAGCGCTTAGAGGACGGTTTAGAAATCGAGGCGAATATTGAGGATGTCATTTCCATCGCGTCTTCAGAAGAAACATCGGTAACGGTTTTACAAGATATCACACTCCTTGGGTATCTTGGTGAGCATCAATTGCTTTCTTCGTATTTACCGCTTCCAGAACGCCCGACAGAGGATGGATCAATCGATCAACTGTTAGATGCTTATAACGATTATCAACGGCTATATGAATGGTTTGGCGACGAACAGTATAAGAGCATGATGGAAATGACAGTCACTCGTTTACAAAAGCTTGTCCAAAAGAAAGATTTACCATCATAAAAATTGGATAAGTATATAGAAAAAATAAGGGATACCTAAGCAAACAATCGCTAAAAATAGGCTGTTTGTGACGGTTTCCATGACATGATCAATGATTTCGTCCATTTTATTCAAAGCAACCCCTCCCTTGTTTTGCTATTTCTAATGTATGAGCGACTCTTTTTTTGCATACATACGGATGAAAAAATCTTTTGACATAAATCGGAGTTTTGCCACATACAACAATACAAAGGGGGCGATAGGATGAAAGAAATCGAGGTCGTCATTGATACGGAAGAAATTGCGGAATTTTTTTTTAAAGAACTGATTCGCCGCGGTTTTGTTCCATCGCGGATGGAGCTTGAGGAGATGGCGGATATTACGTTTGACTACTTAATTGAGAAATGCATTATTGATGAAGAAATGGATGATGATGAATAAGAAAAGAAAAAACGACGAGATGACCTCGTCGTTTTTAGTTTGTTAACTTTGTGGCAGCAAGTAGCTTTTTGAGATTTTGCTTATAATGACTGGTGATTTCTGGCGCTTTGACGAATGGAAGTTGTTTGATTTCTTGTAGGATTGCGAGATCGTGAAACCAATCGCGGCGATCAGAAAAACGATGCGTCACATCAGCCCACGCTTCTTGTAAGTGCGGGCTGTAGATATGAGCGGCTTTTGTATGGTTGATCGCCGAAAAAATATGCGGCCAAAAATCAGCGCGCGATCCTGTATGCTTGGTTTGGCTAACAAAACGGCCCACGCCTCTTAAAATACGCTTTCGGTAAAACAGCATGCCATAAAGAGCTTTTCCTATCTGAATGCGGTGATATACATCAGCGAAGTCACGAGCCGTGATCCCAGCAAGATGGATTCGCTCGTTATGCACATAAGGAATCAATAAATCATTCAATCCGAGCCATTGCTGAATGAGAAATGGAAAAGAATCAAGAACGTGCCGTTGATAGAACGGATGGTCAACGACCCGCTGTTGAATATATTGCTGCTCGTTAATAATGAGTGCTACGGTCAATAGTGGAGAATCCTTTGTTTGATAAAAATACTCCCAAAACGGGCGCATAAATGAAGAAACAGAGAAGGCGGGAAGCAGATGAAACAGCGCTTTGTTATGTTGCCTGCTTGCTTCATATAGCAAAAGCTGAGGATAAGCATCGTGGAAGATTAAGGCATTGGCTCGTTCTAAAAATAAAAAAAGCGGCTGAATTTGCTCATGGCCAATAATCGATGGGATTAACCCGCCTTTTAGATCAGTCATATTCCAGCCTCCATTACGCGAAACGAGATGTGCTACAAGCGCCCAATGAATCTCGGGAAAGCGTGTGAAAAAAGAAAGATACGCTTGTGTACGTGTAACGTTATTGCGGTTATGATGCTTTGTTTGTTGGCGAATCCAGGAGATAAGACGCTTTTCTTCGTCCGTGAACGGCTGGCTTTTTTCTGGCTTCTCCCACTGTCGGCATAAGTATTCACATATAGAAGATGAGGCAATCGGAATGGACTCCCGATATAAAAGATGTCGATATAGTGATTGGAATGGGTGAGAAATCTTGGCGATCCAATTGTGAAAACTGTCCATTGCAAGTATCTCCTTAAAACTTTTTGAAACTTCCTTTGCCTTTTGACGTATATATAAGGGACTATGGATCAAAGGGAGCGATGGCAGTGTTAAGAAAAATCATGAAGTCGATTCTGAAAGAAAACTTTTCGCGCCGCCACCATAAGCCACATTATTCGAGCAGCGATCATTATTCAAAATATCGTAAGCCTATTCATCCATCTCATTACGGTCATGGGCATTATAAAAAGAAGCATCGCAGCGGAAGCTTTTTTTCCAGCTTCTTTAGCAGCTAACCATGAATCTTTCTTATTTTTTCACGAACATTCAGCGAATATTCGAACGGCGCTATAAAAAAGGAGCTGTTTTGTATGGCCGCTACGAAATCATACAGGAGCTAGGGATGGGAAGCTATGGCATCACGTATTTGGCGAACGATTTGCACACAAATAAACAAGTCGTGATCAAGCAAATGCGAAAGCGGAAGCGGAAAACAAGAGAAGATTCTTTTAGAAGAGAGGCCGCTATTTTAAGGCAACTCAATCACTCGCAAATTCCTGCTTTATACGACACGTTTACTGTGCGTCATACTCCCCATCTCGTAATGGAGTATATGGAGGGGGACACGGTAGAATCGCTTATCTTCGCAAAGGGAAAAGTATTTACGGAAGAAGAAGCCTTTCAATTATTAAAACAAGTATTAACGATTGTTGAGTATATTCATGCAAAAGGAATTGTTCATCGTGATTTGCGAATCCCGAATATCTTGCTGCGCGATGAGGATGTTTGCATTATCGACTTTGGTCTGGCGCGCTTTTTATCCGAACAGGATCCTCATATAGAAACATATATTCTGGAAAAAAAGCTACGCCGGCAGATTGATGTGAAAAGCGACATTTATGCATTGGGACACTTTTTATTGTTTTTGCTCTATTCTTCCTATGAGCCGACGACGAAAGAGGAAAGAAGCTGGGAAGAAGAATTGGGAATATCGAATTTCGCTCGCACCATTTTGCGAAGGATGCTGCAAATTACGGAGCCTTATGACGAGATCGCGTCATTAAAGGAGGATATTGATTGCATGCTCAAACGAAAGGAGAGGAACAAGCATGTCATTGTTTCATAAAATGCTGGCAAGCATCGGAATAGGAGCGGCTAAAGTAGATGCCAAGCTGATATCTGAAAGGCTTATGATCGGCGACGATGTTCAGGGAGTGGTCGATATCATAGGAGGCAGCAGCGCGCAAGAAATTGATCATATTTATATTTCTCTCTATACTACGTATACAGTGGAGATTGATGATCGAAAAAGCACGCGCCATGCGTTGATTGGCAAATGGCGCATCACTGACAAGTTTACGATCGGAGCTCATGAGAGGCGGCAAATCCCTTTTCGTTTTACTCTCCCGATTGAGACGCCGATTTCTGTTGGAAGGACAAAGGTATGGCTTCATACAGGATTGGATATCAAGCAAGCGCTTGACCCAACAGATGAAGATTATATTCGCGTTGAACCGTCTCCGGTCATGACCGCTGTATTAGCGGCTGTGGAACAGCTTGGATTTCGATTGCGTGAGGCGGAATGTAAAAAAGCGCGAGGTGCGAACGGTCTTCCTTTTGTTCAAGAATTTGAGTATGTTCCGAAAGCCGGATCATTCCGTAGTAAATTGGATGAGATTGAACTTGTATTTTCGCCGATTTCGAAAGATGAAGTCGAAATATACATGCAGATTGATCGTCGGGCGCGTGGATTGGGCGGCTTGCTGGCAGAAGCGATGGATTTAGATGAATCGCATGTTCGGTTTCGCGTCACCACTGCTGAAATTGCCCAGCTTCCTCAAAAGCTTTCCCGTTTGCTACAATCGTATTGCTAAAAATGGAGCGACAAGCAGACGATGAACAAACGCTTTCATACTGTGCCACTTGCCTCATTGATGAACGTCTTGATTCGATTCGCTTCTTTGTTCAGCCGCGTTTCTTATCTGAAAAGCGTCAAGACAGTTGAAGATGGAACATTCGAAATGAGTGGATGTCGGAGAGATAGGGAAAGTCAAAATGAATTTTGTCTGAAATCTGAAAGATTGGGCTATAAGCCCGATCTTTTTTTTGTTCGACAAAACAACTGTTATTTTGCTAAAGGAATCGACAGTCAACATGACTAATAAATTGATAAAAGAAAAGAAAGGGAGATGTTATATGGTTCGGCTTTTAGTGAAAAAAATGTTGAGATCACGGCAAATCTACGATGCGACACTGCTGCAGACGCCAAGATACGGACAGGTGAAGGGATATGAGCCTGTTTATCGTTTAACGGTCAATGCTACTACGCACGATGAAGCACTGGCGATGATTTATCGCATGTTTAACGTAGCGGATTTGCTTCCAAAAGACTATAAGGCGCGGTATGTTAGTACAGGAGATGTTGTCCTCATTGATGAAGGAACGTACGGAAAAACGTATTACAAGCTTTGCGCAGAAGGATGGAAAAAAATCAATCGTGTCCACATTCGATAATGATTAATTTTAGAAAATTCTAAAAAATTATTTTGTTTGTCGAGAAAGTATGCTACAATGAAAAAAATCGAATAGTTTCGTGGACACAAGGGAATGGATAAAAATAAAAAAGGAGGCGAGGATTTGAAACGGCAACAAGAGCCACCGACTGTGGCGCCGGGAATAGACGATGATGAAGAATTGAGACAAAAAGCTTCAAAAGAGGAAATTGCGCGCGGAGACTATACGAAGGTTGTGACGCTCGCGCTGGATGAAGTAGATTCATCGTCGTAAAAACAAACCCTTGTGTTCAGCAAGGGTTTGTTTCGTTTTACCGTTAAATTTTGTAAGACGTATTAGCTGTCAGGATTGTCGTGATGGCCGGGACCGTTTTTTCGTCCGGTTGCTGAATACTCCTTAGCATGTGCTGCGTTTTCTGACTGTAGCGCCTCTTTTGGAATATGATTATTCTTCTTCTGTCCGTTTATTCGGTTTCGATGTTTTTTCCCCATTGTTTCGCCTCCTTTGTGTTGTTTGCCTATTAGTATGTGCCGCTTCTATTAGGATTATCGTTGGAGATTTTTTGCAGGGTTTTGACTTTAAATGCTAAATAAAGGAAGGAGATTGAAGAATGATGACGGCATTAATCGCTTCTGCTTTTCTTTCGGTAATATTGACAATGGTTTTATTGTCTATAAAAGCAGTCATAGAGAGAAAGTTTAACCGGCGCAGAAAAATTTCGAGTTTGCATGTTGCCAATGTGTTGCTGCTCGGCATAATCATTGCTGGCTTGTATTATATATTAAGCGAAGCGAATAGTCGGCCCTCGTTTCCGTCATTCTTTTATGTATATTTTGGAGCCATTCAACTGCTGTTGCCAATCTATGCCCTTGTTTGCATCGGATTTTCAAAATACGAAAGAAAAAGGAAAAAATATATAATAAGTCCTGATAAAAAGGTATTGTATATTAAAGAGGAGTATTTAGCTCGGGGGCGGCATGATAACTATCAATCGAAGACTTCCTAGCTTTTTGGCTATCGTTGCTTTTTCTTCTATATGAATGTGGTCAGTAGAGAAAATAGGGAGGACACTCCCTACCTTTTTTGTGCTTCTGGTCTTTTCCTACGAAATCTTCTTCCAACTGTACCTACTAATAAAATTTTTTAATCATGAATTAAATAAAAAGATGTCCATAATATAAAAAAGAAAGGGCCGCTCGTTGTACGGATTGGGACAGATGTAACTGGAAATGTTTATATTTGTATCAATATGGATTTATAGTTGGGCTTTTATGGCATCAATAGCATAGACAGGTCCATAGAATGGTCTCTTGCCGTCGGTTTTTCAAAGATGATTCATTCCGTCTTCCGTGTGTGGAACGATCCATCATTCTTACCATTGTGCATATTCAGTAAAGAGTGTACAATGGTTGAGTAAAACGATCTTTTTGAAGGAGGACATGGAATGAGTATCCATATCGAAGCGAAAGAACATGAAATTGCTGAGAAAGTTTTGCTGCCAGGAGATCCGCTTCGAGCACAATATATCGCAGAAACATTTTTAGAAGGGGCAACGTGCTACAACCGCGTACGCGGCATGTTTGGTTTTACAGGTACATATAAAGGACACCGAATTTCTGTTCAAGGAACGGGAATGGGGGTACCGTCTATTTCGATTTATATAAATGAACTGATGCAAAGCTATAACGTCCAAACGCTGATTCGTGTAGGCACATGCGGAGCGATTCAAAAAGATGTAAAGGTGCGCGACGTGATTTTGGCCATGAGCGCATCAACTGATTCACAAATGAACCGTGCCACGTTTGGGGCTGTGGACTATGCGCCAACAGCGAACTTTGATTTGCTGCGAACAGCATATGATATTGGCGGTGAAAAGGGCCTGCAGCTAAAAGTAGGGAACGTATTCACAGCCGATATGTTCTATAACGAAAATGCAGAGTTTGAAAAATGGGCGCGTTACGGAGTGTTGGCGGTTGAGATGGAAACAGCTGCACTTTATACATTAGCCGCTAAATTTGGCCGTAAAGCCCTTTCGATTCTAACGGTGAGCGACCATATTTTAACTGGCGAAGAAACAACAGCGCAAGAGCGTCAAACAACGTTTAATGATATGATCGAAGTCGCTTTAGAAGCGGTGATCCGTTCTTAATCCGTACAATTCGAAGTGAGCCAAGAATGCTCAAAAGCAAGGTGAAAAACATGCAAAAAGTAATCATCACAGCCATAGCGGCAGCGTGTCTGCTCGGTGGTTGCGCAACGCAAAAAGAACATATGCAGCATCAGTCGCAAGAACAAACGGAGCCGACAGATCAGCATCCGGAAAAAGTGAATACAAAGGAACAAGGCAATGAGACGAAAGCGCCAGTGACCGAGCAAGAAACAAAGCCGCCAACAGATCCCGATCTAGTGCTTGAATCGCAATATTGGAATGTAGTTGAAGTAAAAAACGGCATGAAGGTCATTATGAACCCTGCTAATATATTGGCGATGGTGAACAAGGAACAGAGTTTGCCATCTACCTATAAACCAAGTGACTTAGTGATTCCAAATGTACCGTTTTCTTTTTCTGAAACGAATGTTGAAAAGCGCCATATGCGCAAAGAAGCGGCAAACGCTCTCGAACAATTATTTACAGCTGCCCGTCAAGCGGGTATCCAGCTTGTAGCCGTATCGGGATATCGATCTTATGATCGGCAAAAGGTTTTATTTGATGAAGAAGTGCGAAAGAATGGAAAAGCGAAAGCGGTTCAAGCTGTGGCGATCCCAGGACAAAGCGAACATCAAACAGGGCTGGCTATAGACATTTCAAGCCCGAGCGTCCGCAATGGCTTAACGGAAGCTTTTGGCCAAACGAAAGAAGGGAAATGGGTAGCAGCCCATGCTCATGAATACGGATTTATTGTTCGCTATCCAAAGGGCAAGGAAGCGATTACCGGATATGAGTATGAGCCATGGCATTTGCGCTATGTCGGAACAAAAGCCGCTAAAGTCATTTTTGAAAAAGGAATTACGCTAGAAGAATATTTCCGGATTGTAAAAAAAGTATAGCGTTTTCTTATGCTTTCATCATGCAAAACAAAAGCAGCGGATCTACCATGGATCCGCTGCTTGCTCATTTAGGGAGTTCTGGAACTCACGAGAATCGCTAGGAATGAATCACATTTAGCAGATGGCGATCTTCTCCTTGCGTTTGAACGCTAAAACGGAAGCGAAGTTGCGTTTTTATCCTTCTAACCGTACAGGCAACTAAACTGAAGCGCAGATGTTTTCGACTCATTAGTGAATAGGGAAATCTGCGGAGCAGATGGAGAAGATTCATGAGCAAGGATACTGTCCGGTTTTTTAGGAAGGAAAAAGAGAAAGCCTACCAGAATAATCCGACTAATGCGATTCCTGCAATTGCCCCGAGTGCAATTCCATAGCCAAATCCCCAACCCCAGCCCCAACCCCAGCCTGGATATCCGTATCCAAATCCGCCTAAATTTCGTTGGTTATTAGGGCTGATATAGACACGATTGGGCGTGACGCGAGTAATTCGGCCAACATGAACATTGCCGGATCGATCATGAATTCGCACCACTTGGCCGCGATAACGGCAGCAGACATCGTACCATTGTTGTGACATGTATAGTCCTCCTTTTTATTGATATATTTATAGGGTATGTGTCGAAAAAAAAGAGGTTTGTACCAATGTCTACTTTTGGCACGAAAATATGCAATAACCAAGCTGAGTTCCATATCGTTTTTTCATATATTCATGTGTGTTTAAGATCGCCATTGTCTCAGCAGATAAACGAGTTTCCAGTGTAAAGATCGTTTGGTCGGCAGGATATTGGGTGGCGGAATAGGCAGCCATTTGAATTGCACGAAATCCGTATTGGCGTAAAAGAAGATGCCACTCTTTTTTTGTAAGAAGCTGTCGAAATTGATAAAACGAACAAATTTCCTTTTTATCGCTTTCGGACAACTGCGCATGAGCCGCTTCAATACCAATGAGCTTCCCATGCGGTTTTAACGCTCGATAGATTTCTTGTAACGCTTTTGGCAGTTTGACGAAAGAAAGAACAGATTCGCATAATACAATATCAAATTGCTTAGGTTGAAATGGTAAAGATTCAACGGAAGCTTGATATAGATGAACCGGCTGCGGAAGGGAAGAAAAGCGGCTTTTGGCTTTTTCAAGCATTTTAGGATGAATATCAATAGCGGTTACGTGAGCGCCGTATGTTTCGGAAATGTAAGCAGCCGTTTGTCCGGTTCCGCATCCGACATCGAGAATTCGGGTTGTTGGTTGTATATTAAGTTTACGTAATATTTTGTGGGTTAACAAAGGTCCGCCGGGATGTGCACTATCGATTCCTAACTCTGCTAAAACATCAAGATATGTTTTCAATTTTTCGTCCTCCAATGATTCTTTTTTATAATTTATGCGCAATGAGTGAATTTTGCCTTTATGCAATAAAGTTCCCTCAATAGGAAAAAGTTTGTCTTACTCTATAGTCCTTCTGTACGCCAATTTTGTTGTTGTAGACCCACATGGTGTTATGCTGATAAACTATTACATGCAAATAGAAAAAGAAAGGTGAAATGCATGAAAGCAGAAGTTGGGGCTTGGGTGAGTATAGGGAGCTATCTAATCTTAGCGGCAGCGAAGCTTGCTATCGGTTATATTGCTCATTCGGATGGGGTGACGGCCGATGGATGGAACAATTTTACGGATATTGTTGCTTCTGTTGCCGTTTTAGCGGGAATAAAAATTGCGCAGAAACCGAGAGACCACAATCATCCATATGGACATTCGCGGGCAGAAAACATTTCATCGCTGATTGCCGCCTTTATTATGATGTCTATTGGAATCGATGTTGCTCTGAAGGGGGCTTTGTCGCTTTTTCATCAAGAACAAAATGAATCGCCGCAATGGCTGGCTGCGTGGGTAGGAATCGTTTCAGCTTTGGTGATGATGCTAGTGTATCGATTTAATCATCGTCTTTCTCAGCGTGTCAATAGCCCGGCATTGGCGGCAGCGGCAAAGGATCATTTATCGGATGCGCTCGTCAGCATCGGGACGGTCGTTGGAATTATTGGTGCACAGTTTCATCTTTTTTGGCTTGATCCATTAGCGGCCTTTATGATTGGGATCATGATTTGTAAAACGGCTTGGCACATTTTTGCTGAAACCTCGCATTTGTTGACGGACGGATTTGATGAACAGACTTTAGCTGTGTATGAGCAAGAAATTGCTGAGATTGAAGGGGTTAAGCATGTTTCAGATGTGAAAGCGCGAATGGTGGGCAATCAAATCATTTTGGATGTGACCATTCATGTTGATGCAGCGCTGACAGTGGCGAAAAGCCATGAAATCGCTGATGAAGTGGAACGGATGATGAGGAACAAGCATCAAATTGAAATGACTCATGTTCATATTGAGCCAGCCTTCAACCTTAATCGTTCATAAATGATTAAGGTTTTTTTCATACTATAGAATAAATGCCGTAATGAAGAAAGGATTGTATCGATGCGACACGATGGAATAGCAGAGAAATGCTGGATTCATTTTACCGAGAGAACAAAACACGAGTTGAAATTGCTGGCGGAACAATTGAAGCTTCATCCACTCGCAACGCAATCTCTTTTGAGCGAGAGCCATTTACCGAAAATTGACGTATATGATGACAGTCTTTTTATTTCGCTGGCTTGGATCCAGGAGGAATGGCGTGTGAGCCGCTTACAGCTTATTATCACCAAGCAATATGTGATTAGCTATACAAAGAATAATGAGCCAATGATTGAGCAAGTAGAAAAAAAGCTGCTTCATCATCCTGAAGAAGCGGTTGATCCGTGCTTTGTTTTTTATCGGATGTTAGATGTAGCTACGTTTCATTTTTTACATGTGATTGATGAAATAGCCAATAAAATTCAAGCGCTTGAAAAACAAGTATTTAAAACCCCTTTTGAAAATGAGATTGGCCATAGCGTATATCGCTGGAAAGTAAAAATTCACGAGCTCCGCCAAACGATTGAAGCTCAAGAAGAAATGATGAAAACGTTAAACCATCCAGAAATTCCGCATATAAACGAAAAAATCCGTCCTTACCTTCAGGATGTGTCAAGCCGTTTCTCAAGGAGTACAGCCGCACTTGATGCGTTTAAGGAAACGTTATCAGATATTTTTAATTTACAGCTTTCATTGAAATCAGACCATATGAATACGATTATGAAGACGTTAACATTAGTTAGTGTGATTTTTATGCCAATGACCTTTGTTGCTGGTGTGTATGGGATGAATTTTAAATGGATGCCAGAGTTAACATGGACATATGGGTACATTTATGCATTGGGATTAATGGGAGGATTAGGAATAGCGATTGCATTTTATTTTAAGAAAAAAGGCTGGTGGGGAAAAAAGAAGGACGGCTCTATATAAGCAAAAGGACCATTAGTGTAAAAAGAAAAGGAAGGACGGGTGCTGCATCGATAGATGATATAACTCGATAGTTGTATGAATATGGAGCTATGCTGGTTCCATGACGAAGGCAAATCTGCCGATGACCGTGGTGATTTTGATCCAATAACAGTCTCCGCCCTAAGAGAAGAAGAGAGAGAATTTTTCTGTAAAAGATCTTTTGCTTGGAAAGCTATGTAAAACGATTTATAATAGTAGCATTATGATAGCTGTTTGGTCTGGAAGCTGTCAGGCAAGACAAAGGGGGATTGTTTTTTGAAGGGAGGTCAGATTTGCCTGCTCTTCGGTGGTTCTTAGTAGATACTTTGAAACAGACAGAGAGTGGGTAGCTGATTCTGAGCCTACGAAAGCGGAAGCACAAAAAGGGGATAAGCAAAATGAAGCAACACAATGAAAAAGTAGGTATCCTGTATACGGCTGCAGCCTATTTGATGTGGGGAGTTTTACCTCTTTATTGGAAATTGCTCGATGAGCGTCAAGCGAGTGAAATTTTAGCGCATCGCATTGTTTGGTCATTCGTTTTTATGATTGCGTTGTTGACGTTAACAAAACAAATGCGTTCATGCTGGAAGCAATTTTTTGAGATGGTAAAGCAGCCAAAACAAGCATGGGGGATCATTGCGTCTTCATGCTTAATTAGCGGCAACTGGTTTATCTACATATGGGCGGTGAATCACGGACATATTGTGGAAGCAAGTCTTGGCTACTATATCAATCCGCTCATTAGCGTTGTTTTAGGCATGATTGTGCTGAAAGAGCGTTTAAACATATGGCAGTGGCTCTCTTTTTTACTCGCGTCTATCGGTGTTTGTCTCATTACTCTTCAATATGGAAAGTTTCCTTGGGTTGCGTTATCGCTTGCGTTGTCGTTTGGATTTTATGGATTGGCGAAAAAGTTGACATCGTTTGATTCCGCCATCGGTTTGACGATTGAAACGATGATGGTGACACCGTTGTCCTTTATTTATCTCATTTTTTTATATGCCCAGTCTCAAGATTTGCCTTCCTTTTCATGGTGGCAAACGCTTTTGTTAATCGGTGCAGGTCCAGTTACAGCGTTGCCGCTGTTGTATTTTGCGAAAGGTGCCAAACGCATTTCACTGACAATGCTCGGTTTTCTTCAATATATCTCGCCAACGTTAAGCTTATTATTTGGGGTTTTTCTGTTTCACGAAGCATTCACTAAGACGCATGTCTATGCATTTAGTTGTATTTGGTGTGCCCTGCTTATTTTTTCGTTTGCAAATGTGAAGCAGCTGCAACTGCCAAAGCGAAATTCAATGAAAATATAAACGAAATAAAAAATAGTCTTCGCCATGCGAGGACTATTTTTTTATTTATGAAAGCTCATAATACTCAGATCCAATCGATTCACTGATGATCCTCGATACATATGATGAATGAACAGTATATGTAAAAAATGACGGTCGGTCGCCTAACCGTCAAAGGCGGATCACCCCCCACTCACATAGAAAGTGATATCGATCAGCGTTGCATGTAATGATGAACGAGCGTTACGGGTTCATGGAATGATATACAAATACCCATTTTTATAAAAAAGTCTAACCATTTTCACCTAAAGTGAATAGTCTACTAGTACAAAAGCGAAGGAGGTGCTCAAAGATGGGTGCAGCTTATGGCGGCGGTTTTGCGTTAATCGTTGTATTGTTTATTCTGTTGATTATTGTAGGTGCAGCATTTGTTGGTGGCTGGGTGTACTAATTCACCCTGCCATCATAACATGGCAATAAAAGGAGGGGTGTAGCATGTCATTTGGATACGGATGGGGCTATGGCGGCTTCGGTGGTTGCGGCGGCTATGGTGGCTACGGCGGCTACGGTGGCTACGGATATGGACGTGGCTTTGTGCTTATCGTCGTCTTGTTTATCCTGTTAATTATCGTTGGTGCAGCTTGGTGCTAACGAAAGCCAGCTGAAAATAAAAAATAAAAAAAGATAAAACGGAAGAAGCCGACTAAGCTTCTTCCGTTGCTTTTTCATGATGATTGTATTTTTTTTGGATCAGTACGAGCCGGCATGAAAGAAAGATCGCGCCAGCAGCCAATCCAGTAATTAATCCGATCCAGTATCCGAACGCTCGGGCAGCGGTAAAATTGGCGAGAATATATCCGACTGGCAATCCGATAGCCCAGTATGATAAGAAAGCAGCAATAAACGTGGCATTTACATCCTTATATCCCCGTAGTGCTCCTTGGATAGGGGCAGCTACTGCATCAGAAAACTGGAAAAAGATTGCATAAAGTAAAAATTGTTTGGTTAACAGCAGCACTTCTTGTTCACTTGTATATAAAGCGGCCACTTCGCCGCGGAAGAAATAAAGCAGCAAAGAAGTAATGACAGCAATGGCGACCGCCATTCCAACACCAAGTGCGCTATATTGCTTAGCATCGCGCTGCCGCTTTGCCCCGACTTCAAAACCCACGGCAATGGTTAAAGCCATAGAAACGCTTAGGGGAATCATATAAAGAAGCGATGCAAAATTGATGGCACTTTGGTGCGCAGCAATGGTCATTGTACCGAATTCGCTCATTAGTAAAGTTACAGCGGAAAAGATACTGGTTTCAAAAAAAATCGAAAATCCGATGGGAATTCCTATTTTCAGTAGTTCCTTCCATGCCAAAAGGGACAGCCGATATAATCTCTGAAAAATGTGATATCGCGAAAAGCGTTTTAATTTGTAAACCATAAAAAAAGAAAGAAAACAGCAAAACCAATATGTAATGGCTGTAGCGTATCCCGCTCCGACACCACCTAATTTTGGAAAACCTAAGCGTCCGTAGATCAGCAAATAGTTAAACACAATATTAACGGGCAAAGCGGATAACGTAATCAACATGGTGATTTTCGTTTGACCGAGCGCGTCCATAAAGCAGCGAAGAACATAATAAATGAACAGCGGCACAATTCCCCAAGCAAGAGCGAATAAATAGCGGGAAGCAATGGCTTGCACGCTGCTTTCTAGTTTCATGCTTGTCAAGAGTCTCTCCACTCCTAGTGCGCCGATCAAAAGCACGAAGACAGCGATGGTAGCAGCTAAATAAACCGCTTGAATGACATAATAGGGAATTTGCTCATGCCGTTGGGCGCCAAGATGTTGAGAGATAATGGGGGTTAGGGCTAATAGGATTCCACTAATTCCAGTAAAGACAGGGACCCAAATATTTGAACCGATGGCTACTCCAGCTAAATCTTGGGCGCTGGCATGCCCCGACATGGTCACATCAGCAAAATTCATGGCATAAAGGCCGATTTGAGTGACGAAAACTGGAAAGAGAAGATGAAAAAATTGAATCATTTTTTGCTTGAGAGTAAAAGTTTGTTCCATAAAAGTCCCTCCCTCTTAGTGACGAAGCGGTATCAATCGCACAAGGGCCTTTACTTGATGGGCTGCTTCGTTAGTGTGATGGTTGCAATATCAATGCTTCAATGAAATTGCTGGAAATAGACCTTGCAGATTAAAGGATTTTTGAGAAAGTCAACGGGCGAACAACATCGCTTTCCGACAGATTCGCGAATCTATGGAGTAGATGTTGTTTCATTGGCCGATAAAAAGCGGCCGAAAAATCATGAAAAATAAACAAAATAAGAAACTACCCCCCATGTTAAGAGGCAGCTTCCCGTTGATTGATCGGCAATTCAATGATAAAGCATGTTCCGTCTTCGCCGCTTTGCACTTTCATTGTGCCTTTATGCAATTCCACAATTTTTCTTGAGAGAGAAAGACCAAGTCCTGTTCCCGCTTCTTTTGTTGAGAAAAATGGATCAAAAATATGCTCAATAATCGTCGGCGGAATTCCTGGACCGTTATCTTGAAAATAAATTTGCACAATATTATTGTGCAGCTTGCTCGAAATAGCAATGCATAATGTTCTTTCTGTCTTTGCTTCAATCGCGTTGCGAAATAAATTGAGAAATACTTGCAGCAATTGATTTTTATCGGCTTCGACATCGTACATACCCAATCGTTCATCTAAATCAAAATGAACCTTAATATTGTGAAGCAGCGCTTCGCTTTGCAGTAGAATGCCTAAATCTTCAGTGATAAACTGATTAATGTTGATGTTATTTGTTTTTACTTCCGCTGGTTTAGCGATGTTTAGAAAGTCGGTGATAATGCCGTTTGCCCGATCCAGTTCGGGAATCAGCAGCTTATCAATCAGCGCAATAATTTTATCTGGAAGATCGTTTTTAAAAAATTGCAAATATCCCCGTACAGTCGTAAGCGGGTTGCGAATCTCATGAGCAATTCCAGCTGCAATGCGTCCTGCTACGGCCAGTTTTTCTGTTTCCTTCATCAAGTTAAGCGACTGAAACATGCTGATAACCCGTTTAATCGATCCATCGGCGTTATGAATCAAACGCGTATTTATAATGCCGTAATAGCGGTCAAGCACTTCCTGATTATAAATAGGTTCATTTTTTTCGATGGATTTAAGCGTCACAATGAGTTCATCAGGCAATTGCAGCAATTCGCGTATATGTTTGCCGATGACTGAGTCGCGGTTCACTCCTGTATCGTTGGCCGCCTGTAAATTACAAAGTGTGATCATACCGTTACCGTCCACAAAAACGATATGATGCGGAACAAGATCAAGGATCGGCGACAAAAACGCCTCAATTTGCTCAAATGGCAAGTCATTGCTTAAATCAACATCCAACTGCAGATGAGCGCCATTTTCATGTTGAACAGGGAGGAAGCCGATGATGGGCTCTTTTTGACCCCGTTTTTTTTCCATCGTCATCCCTAATGTATAGTCAGTAAATTCAAAAGGAAACGTTAATTCTTTGATAAAATTTTTATAGAATTGCAATTCTTTTTCTAATTGAGCAATCCGTTTATTTAATTGTTGATGAGATGTATTTAGCATAATTAGCCACTACTCCTTAATGAAAACAGCCTTCGTTAAGTAGTGTACAGAAAATTTTTTGTTTTCGCCAGAGGAAATCATAAATTTTGTAACAATTTTGTAATATAATATTTGGTTGTACGACAAAAAGATCCGATCCAATGAATGATGGTGATCATGTATGGATCGATAACCCATTTTGCAGCTGCTGGATAAAGGAAATTAACTCATCGTTAGTCAGAAAGACAGCCTGCGCTTGTCGGTCATTGCCGCCTCCTTTGCCATTTGTGGCTTCAAGCTGTTGTTTTAGCACATTTCCAGCATGAAAAGAATGGCTAGGGGATTTGACAATAATCAAACGAGATTCGGCTTTTGTTGCTAAGATGGCCGTTTTTTGATAATGAGTAACCACTTCGCTGGCAATGATTTGCAAGTCTTTGCTTGGAAGATCCTCATAGATGCGAAAAACAATGGAAGAATCATTCGCTTCTTGAACGATTCCTTCTGCTTCTATGCGGGCCATCATTTGTTTCATGTGCTGCAGTTGCTTTTGGTATTCCTTATTTTCTGCTTCTAGCTTGTATAGAACATTGGCAAGCATCTCTCGATGAGCGCCGAAATGCTGGCTTAATGATGTTAAGAGGCGATGGGATGTTTGATAATCGTCAAGCGCTCGCCTTCCACATTTAAAGAATAGGCGCGTCATCCCACGATGCTTTTCCGTTTTAAGCAGTTTAATGATGCCAATTTCTCCTGTTCTTGAGACATGGGTGCCGCAGCAAGCGGAAATGTCAACTCCTTGAATTTCTACGACCCGAATATCTCCGTCCAGCTCTGGCAGCTTGCGGAATGGCAGCTTTTTTGCTTCTTCCTGTGATACGTAATAGGTTTTAATAGGGATGTTGTTATAAATCAACATATTGGCCTGATCTTCAATAGCGAGTAATTGCTGCTCTGATAAAGCAGGGGTATCTAAATCAATCGATACGATATCACGGCCAAGATGAAAGCTTTTGGTATGCGCATCTAGTAGCTCTATGCAGACGGCCGAAAGTAGATGCTGGCCGCTATGCTGTTGCGTGTGATCCCACCGGCGCTGTGCATCTATTTCACAGTGAACAGATGATGAGGCCGGGAGCGACGATAAGCGATGATATACTTCACCGTTTTCCTCAAACACATCCATGACAGGAATCGCTTCAATGGTTCCACAATCAGAAGGCTGTCCGCCTCCTTCAGGATAAAAAGCTGTTTCTGCTAGAGTCACAATGTATGTATCTTCGTCCTTTTGGCTGCTTGTAATCGTTGTTTTCCAGCTTGTTATAGAAGGGGAAGTATAATAGAGCTTGACTGTCATATAGGTCACCCTTTCTCTCTTATTTCTTTCTCATCTTAACCATATAAGATGGGAGTTTCAACAAAGATATTTCCAATTCTAACATATTCATCGAGAAGTTTCCTGCCTTTAACCTAAAAATCAATTCAAAAAAGAGCAGCGGATAGAAAAAAGCCCGTTGCTAAACACGACTTAAAGATTGAGAGAACAGAATCCGTAAAAAATCACGGTCAGAAGGCAGCTCCTCAAGCTTGCCTTTTCGTTACATATCGGCTGACAAAGGTAGGAACCCGTTGTTTTCAGGCCTATTCTTAGTTCTATGAAGCAGCGTTGTTCGCTTCCGACTGTCAACGGTGAAAAAAAGTGTAAATTCCAGATCGATGCAAGTGCTAGCAAGATAAGTTCTAAAGGCGGCTGGGCCTTTTATATGGTTCGCTTCAACTCTTATCCATAACAATCTTTCTATTCTACCATATCACAAACAATAATACAGAAGTTTATTTAATTTAATTAAACTATGTTCTAAATAATCAATATAAATTTATGAAAAAAGGATCATTAAGAAGTAGTTTGCTAGTTGAGAAAATTATGATAAAATGTCAATGGAAAAGAAAGGGAGATATGGACATGTGGAGAAACAGAAATGTATGGATCATTTTGTCAGGAGAATTCATAGCAGGGCTTGGGCTATGGGTCGGCATTATCGGAAATTTAGAGTTTTTACAGAGGCACGTCTCTTCTGATTTTTTCAAATCGCTTATTTTATTTATAGGGCTGTTAGCCGGTGTTTTAGTCAGCCCGATGGCCGGGAAAGTGTGCGACCGTTTTCCTAAAAAAACCGTTTTATTATATTCAGGGTTATTGCGGATGATTAGCGTTATTTTTATGATGCTCGCCCTTCATTTTTCTTCCATTGGCTGGATGATTATGTTTACCATTGTCATTCAAATCGCCGCCGCTTTTTATTTTCCAGCGCTTCAATCAACCATACCGCTCGTGGTGGAGGAGAGACAGCTTCTATCTATGAATGGCGTTCATATGAATGTATCGACCATTTCTCGTATTCTCGGTACAGCTTTAGGCGGCCTGCTGTTAGCGGTCGTTAGTCTTTATTTTTTATATATTGCCAGTTTTATCGCATATGGCTTGCTTCTTGTAGCGACCTGCTTTTTACAAGTGAGCGAAGAAAAAAGCCTCACTGGCCGTCAGCAAGGCAAAAAGGCCAATTTTAGCGAGATGATCCCTATATTAAAGCAATATCCGCTCGTCAAAATTTCCTTATTGCTGACGATTATCCCGACCTTATTCCTAGGAGGATTTAATTTAACGGTCATTAATATAAGTGAATTGCAAAATGATAGCACGATCAAAGGCTTGCTATATACAGTAGAAGGAATTTCGTTCATGGTAGGGACGTTCGTTTTAAAACGGATTGCCGCAAAGTATGATATGCAAAAAATGCTATACGCCTTCTCTTTATTGATTGCTTTTGCGCATGTGTCCTTATATTTTGCCGATATCAAAATAACATCGCTTCTTTCCTTTGCTTTGTTTGGATTTAGTGTCGGCTGCTTTTTTCCAACAGTCGCTACCATTTTTCAAAAAACGATTCCGAAAGAATATCATGGCCGTTTTTTCTCATTAAAAAATATGCTGGATCGTATCATGTTTCAAATTGTTCTTCTTGGAACAGGATTTTTGCTTGATATGATCGGATTGAAAAATATGATGGTTGTATTCGGTGCGGTTTCTTTCATATTAGTCATTTATTTTTTTGCAAAAGAATCGCGACAATCGGTCACTGTTCAAGGCCACGATTCATCTCTGTAAAGCTTGTTCTTTTTAGATCTAGAGGCGAGTTTTGCTGACAAATGGCTATGTTGGAATAGCCAACTCTTATTAATAAAGAAAGATGGGGGTGTCTAATAAGTCGATTTATCGGCTTATAGACACCCTCTTAATGTTTTAGAGACGTTGATATCTCAATGTTTATGATGTTTCGTTTTCAATGGATTTTGACTTTCTGGACAGCCCCGTTTTTTATGAAGCGGTTTGGTGCTTCTCTTTTTGCTTATACACAAATAAATAGTAGCAAGAGAGGGCCAAAACAGACAGGATCACTCCAGATATATAAGGAAGGGTGATGGTAATTGTAAATAACCATCCTGCCACTGGAGGACCGATAATGCGTCCTAACGAGTCGAAAGAGGAGAGAAATCCTGTTGCGCTCCCTTGACCTCCGTTTGTCTGTTTCGTAATAAGGGAGGAAAGACAAGGGCGAATCATGCCATTTCCGACACCAAAAATGGATAAATATAGAGCGGCTGTCCAAAAGTCATGAATCAGTAAAATCAGGGCAAAGCCAGCTGCCGAAATCACAATGCCTGCTTGAATGACTCTTCCCTCTCCAAAGGCGCGAATCAGCTTGCCGATGAGTCCTCCTTGAATAAGAGCGCTGGCAAGTCCCATGATCATAAAAATATATCCAAGCTCCGTCGAGTGAAGATGGGCCCGTTTTGCTGCGAAGTAAGCAAAAGTGGCTTCAAGACCTGATAATGAAAAAGAAATAAACCATTGTAGAATATATAAGAGTAGGATCGGACGGTTAAGATCTTGCCAAATGGAAGCCGATGGGGCCACTCGATTTGCTTGTGCTTGCTCCTTCGTAAGCGATTCTTTTAAAAACAAAAACACGAATAATGAAGTAAGCAAAGACAGGGTTCCAGCTATGAAAAACGGCGTATGTAAGTTTATTTTTGAAAAAATTCCCCCGATGGCTGGTCCAAAAATAAATCCAAGTCCGATGGCTGCACCGATCATTCCCATTCCTTTCCCTCTCTCCTCAGGGGAAGTAATATCAGCTACATAAGCCATTGCGGTTGGCATCGTAGCGGAAGAAAGAATCCCGCCGACGATGCGGGCTATAAACAGCAGGGAAAGAGTTTTCGCCACAGCGAATAAAAAAAAGGAAAGAGATAAACCTATAATTCCTACAAGTAAAATTGGTTTGCGGCCATATTGGTCCGAAATGCGTCCCCAGATGGGAGCGAACAGAAATTGCATCAAAGAATAGATAGACATAAGCAGTCCAAGTTCCGTTGGGGTGGCACCAATGCTTTCGGCAAAAAACGGAAGAACCGGGATGATAATGCCAAACCCGCACATGACTAAAAACATAACAGAAAATAAAAGTGCTAATGATGTTTTCAATAAGCTTCCGTTACGCAAAACTTACAAAACTCGACAAAAGCCTTGTGAAAGTTTCTGTTTGCTTCCTCATTCATCGCGCCCAATTTCGCCAAGGCTACTCTCGTTTGGTGTAACGCTCCAGAGGCTTCACTTCCCGCGTAACTCGCGGTACGAAACAAATGCAGTATATTTCGATAAATTTATGCTCGCATTCAAATCTCTGTCGATACTTATTCCGCAAGCATCACATCTAAATGTTCGTTCAGATCATTTCAATGATTTCTTTAAATATCCGCATGAACTACACATTTTTGAGGATGGATACCATTGGCTTGCTTCGATAAACTCAATGCCATATGCCTCGCACTTATGTTTTAGCTTTTGCTTAAAAAAGCATACAGGCGTTGTTGTTGTATCGCTTTTGATCAATGGCGGTTTTTCTTATCCCTTTAATGTTTAGATCTTCCATTATGATTCGAGTGGGCTTGGTTCTCACCAGCTCATTTGACCCTTTTATTTTCATAATCCTCGCGGATATTTTTCATTTGAATGCGCAATTTCTGCATTTCAAGTTTTGTCATGTTGCGTGTTTTGACGTAACGGATTACACCTCCTTCTTCTTGGATTTTGTTCCTTTCATACTTTCTCGAACATTTCCGTTGCAACCGACGGAAACGCTTCTCTAACCGCTTTAATCGTTTTGATTGGGTTACATGGGGGTATATTGTACCATTTGAACAAACAACAATTGAACAGGAATTTCTCCTTTTTCTGACAGAAGGGGATCCATCCGACTTTTTCAATATACACATGTGTATCGCTGAATTTAATTTTGGCTGTATCTTGATAGAACGATGGTTTGTTTTGTTTCTTGCTTTTAAACTTTGGCTTATTTGCTTTTCTATTAAAAAACTTCTTATATGCATCACATAAATCTTTAATCGCTTGCTTGGCAATATTGTTGCTATAATCATACAACTATTTGTAATCAGGATTTGTCTGTTTTAATCCCGTTAGCTGTTTGCGCACATCTCCATCTTTGATGAAATTCCCGCCGTTTTTATCGTTATTTTCTTGCTGTTCTAATGCCCAATTGTACGCCCATCGAGCAACACCAGCGCAACCAAACAGCTTGGTGCGCTGTTTATTATTTGGTTCTAATCTAAATTTTCCTAGTTCGTATCATCATGAAGCAACTCTTTTATTATTTTCTTGGCTCTGTTTGCTCGTTTCCCTTGAAGCTTACAACTAAAAACGGTGATCATTTGTACTAAATCCTCTACTAACTCTTGTTCTTCTGTCTTTTCGGTTTTGTCAATAATTTCAATCTCTACGCTATAGCAAGCACATATATGCTCCATCAATTCAAAACCAAATCGAACCAACCTGTCTTTATAAAGAACAACGATTTTTTCCACCCTATTGCTACATATTAAATCAATTCATTTCTTTAACCCTTGTTTCGAATAGTTCATCCCGCTACCGATGTCCTCAATGATTTCAAAAGAATAACCTTTTGCCATCATATATGTTGGAACAGCTTCAACTTGACGCTCTAGGTCATCTTTTTGCTTTTTGCTAGGGACTCTGCAATACCCAATTCCTTTTTTCTGCACTTTTTGTTTCCTAATACTTGATTCAATTGCTCGTCGGAATAGTATCTAAATCCAGACGGAGCAATATATGCAGGTTTTAATACTCTTTTTTTATCCCAATTCCTTAATGTCCGTTCGCTTTTTTCGATTAACTCCGCAAATTTTCCTATGCTATAATACGCGCCATAAAAATCACCTCTATATACAACTTACCAAAAGTGAGTAAAATGTATATAGTTTTATAAAAAATTATAGAAATATTTTAATTGTTTACGCCCTCCTTATCATCATCGAGCTATTTGTAAAAACGAAGAGCCAGCTCTTGGCATGTCTCATGTCGCAGCAAGATCACGGATGTTGACATCAACCTGTCGTCTCCAATGATGAAATGCCGCAGAGGTTAGTCTCTTTTCTTAAAGCATAAGGGCTTGATTTTTTCTCAGCGAACAACAACGAAAGGACGAGTCATGATTGATTTGCCTCTTTCATCATAAAGGAATGAATGGTTATTTGCCAAGTAAAGGCGAAAGAAGAAAAGCAGATGCAAACAGGTAAAAGTACGGGCTTTTCATCACTCATGATAGCATATCGCTTAGAGATTCGATATAATGACAATGCGTGGATTAAACGATAAATAGTTAGGTGATGAAAGGATGCTAACACTTCAAGATGTTTTACAGGCAAGGGAAAAAATGAAAGGGACTGTTCATCACACTCCGTTGGAGCATTCCCAAACATTCAGTCAATTTTCTCAAAACGAAGTGTATATGAAATTGGAGAATTTGCAAAAAACGGGATCTTTTAAAGTGCGGGGGTCATTCAACAAGATTATGACATTAAGTGAAGAGGAACGGAAACGAGGAGTGGTGGCGGCATCGGCGGGAAATCATGCTCAAGGAGTCGCCTATTCAAGTGCGATGATTGGCATTCCTTGCACGATTGTCATGCCGAAAGGGGCGCCTTTAAGCAAAGTACAGGCGACACAAGGATATGGAGCCGAAGTCGTTTTGCATGGCGATGTATTTGATGAGTCGCTGGAATATGCTTTACAATTGCAAAAAGAACGTGAAGCGACATTTGTCCATCCCTTTGATGATTTAGCGGTCATTGCTGGTCAAGGCACGATTGGTTTGGAAATTATCGAGCAGCTGCCTGATGTGGATGTGGTGCTGTGTCCAGTAGGAGGAGGGGGGTTGCTCGCTGGATTAGCCTTTACATTGAAGCAACTAAAACCATCGATTCAAGTATACGGAGTGGAATCATCGGCATGTCCCGGCATGACGGAAGCGCTTCGCCAAAAAAAACCGGTGACGATCGTCTCTGCTGACACGATTGCTGATGGGATTGCCGTCAAAAAGCCAGGTGGCATCACATACCAATACATTGAAAAATATGTCGACGGAGTGGTTTGTGTAGAAGAAACAGAAATTTCAAGAACGATGCTTTATTTACTTGAACGGAACAAGCTGCTTGTAGAGGGATCGGGCGCTTGTCCGCTTGCGGCGTTATTATATCATAAAGTCCCATTCAAAGGAAAAAAAGTTGTCGCGGTATTAAGCGGAGGAAATGTGGATGTTACATTAATTTCTCGGATCATTGAACGCGGTTTAGTGGAGTCAGGACGGTTTGTCACATTCACCACGATCATTTCCGATAAACCTGGACAGCTCAATAAACTGCTTCGCATTATTGCGGAATTGGAAGCTAATGTCATGTCCATTCATCATCAGCGCATTGGAGCAAAGGTATTGCCGGGTCAAGCAGAGATTCACTTTTCACTTGAAACGAAAAATCAAGACCACATTCATCGCGTCCATCAAGTGTTGATCAATGAAGGATATGATGTAGAGTTTTTTCAATAAAAATAAAAGGGTGGCGGCAAGCCATCCTTTTTAATGAATAATAGAGGAGGAAGACCACTTTGTTTGTCCGACTCCTTCATTGGCCATTTTTGCTTTCAGACATTCAAGAATGTAAAGGCCGACCATGCCGACCAATTCGGTTTCGTCCATATCTTCAATCAGTTGCAGCAAATCTTTTCGACTCAACTCTTCTAAAATAGACATGGTCATGATTTCTGCGTCTTCTTCGTCTCCAGTCAGCCGATCTTTATAATATTCATACAATTCATCAACAAATTTCATCAATAAGTCCTCCACAAGGCTAATGGCCCTTCATTTATTGCGCCCCTCCTCCCCATGAATACTCCTATCAGGAATTGTCTATTTCTTGCTTATTTCGTTATGGTTGATCAATGTTTTTTAGTGATTTCTGATCAAGAGGAGGGCTCTTCTTTTTACTTCATGTCAGAAAAATGCTGTGCATGCTTAATGAACATTTCCTGATTTTCAATGAGTCCGCATGCGGCACATTGAACACGATAGCTCGGTCCGCGGTAAGGCAGATGGAAAGGATCAAGGGAATCATTGGTATATTCTTGTTCAATTTCACCTGTTTGCGGATGGAGCTTGACTGCCACGGGACGCTGTTCAATTAAGTTAAAGCGTGTTCGATTCGTTTTGCAATTTGGACATAACATTGGTTCCAAATGGCTCACCTCCGTTTATTATCTTTTAAAATAACAGCATATATTATACATAAAATCACTCATTTTCCTATCCACATAAAAAATTGACAAGACAAGGAACGAATACAAAGAACGAATACAAAGATAAAGGGGGAAGAGAAGATGCAAAAGGCCATTACGTTAGTGCATCGCGGAATGACACTTCGCGGAATGGAACATATTCCTCCACGAAAGGAAGGTGAAAAAGTTCCGGCGGTCATTTTATTTCATGGTTTTACAGGGACGAAGCTTGAGCCGCATCGATTGTTTCTTAAGTTGTCGCGGGCGCTAGAGAAGCAAGGAATAGCGAGCTTTCGTTTTGATTTTCTCGGGAGCGGGGAAAGCGACGGGAATTTTGAAGATATGACTGTATCAAGCGAAATAGCAGAAGCGCACGCCATTCTTGATTTTGTAAAAAAAGATGAGCGCATTGATGCGACGAAGATTTGTTTGCTTGGTCTTAGTATGGGAGGGCTCGTAGCAAGTGTTTTAGCTGGAGAAAGAGCGGCTGAAATTCATAAGCTTATTTTACTAGCGCCGGCAGGAAACATGTATGAGCTAATGATGTATATGGTTAAGCAAAACAAGATTGATATCACTGTTCCTTATTATGACCATGCGGGTAATTTAGTCGGTCGCTCGTTTTTAGAAGATTTGAAAACGATCAATGTATTCGAACGAGCGAAGCCGTATAGAGGTCCAGTCTTACTGATTCATGGCACGAATGATGATGTGGTCCCTTATCAAGTAAGCAGCCAGTATCAGCAGAGATGTTATGGAGAGCAAGCAACCATTCACTGGATTAACGGTGCAAATCATACGTTTGATCGGCATGAATGGGAATGCGAAGTGCTTGATAAGGTACTGCAATTTGCCTCGATTTATTAAACTTATTGTTTATTTTGTCAGGATGGTCTAGCTTCCCACAAAAACAGTGGATACTTATTGAATGTTTCGTCGCCTGCTCCTACCGTAGAAAAAGCCTTGATGTTCATCATCGATGCCGGATGGTATCACAAATTGTATCTTCATACTCGTGGTGCTAGTTGGGTAGATGATCCTGATCCCTTCCATATTTGCTCTCATGTGAACCGCCGAGAGGTCGGCACGCGGTCACGCTTTGATGTGACCAAGGTAAGCCACCGACTTGCTCTCCGGCGGATGTGTGAAAAAGTTTATTTTTAGAAAACAACGGAACTAAAGCGAACGAAAAATCTTATTCCAATATTTTGCTTCACTTAGGGCTCGCTGGTCGGAAAGAATTTCATCAGGTGCGTTTCCTTGACCGATTACGTAACCGATATACGTCAAGCCAACAAACTGGAAAATGTACTGGAATTGCTGGATAAGCGGCAGTCCTTTTATATACGGATCATCTCCGCCAACAGCCACAACAAACGCTTTTTTTGATTTCATTTCCTCCTTGAAGGAAAAATGAGGATCTCGCAAGCTTTGTGACCACCGATCAATAAACAGCTTCATTTGTCCACTCATTCCATACCAATAAATCGGTGTGGCAAAAATCAAAATATCATGTTCGCGAACAAGCCGAATGATTTTTTCATAGTCATCTGCCACAGGAGTAAATCCTTCTGGATCATGCCGTTTATCAATAATCGGTGTAATCGAAAAATCTTTCATATAGATCTGTTGATGAGCGATCCCCTCTAGCACAATTTGCGCTAATCGTGCTGTATTCCCGTTTTCGCGTGAACTGCCATTCATGAGAAGAATATTAGCCATTGAACTTACCTCTTTCTTTTTTTTATCAACGCTTATTATAAACAATGATTGACATCTGGGTCATTTATTACGTATTTTTATAGATAGCAACTACAAAATATTTAACTTTTCTAAAAATTATGTTAATATAAACGATAAAGGAGATTTTCAATGGCAAATAAAACGTTAAAAGAAAGAATTATCGATACGGCTCTACATCTTTTTGAACAATATGGCTATCATGGAGTTACCGTCGATCGGATTGTCACAGAAATTAACGCATCAAAAGGCGGTTTTTATCATAATTTTAAATCAAAAGATGAACTTCTTTATCACATTCACGATGTGTTTATTACTTACGTGCTCAACAAGGCGCAGGCGGCCTATGAAAACTATAAAACGCCTACAGAGCGTTTATGTGCCATTATTCAATCATTTGTAAAAGTATTTCATTTATACAAGCCGCATATCACGGTGTTTTACCAAGAAAGCACTTATTTAAAACCGGAGTATTCACAAAAAATCAATGAAAAACGTGATGAGTTTAAGCAGGTGATTTTCCGGGTCATTCGCGAAGGTATTGCCGCAGGCGAGTTTCGCCCGGAGCTTTCTGTAGAAATTACCGGTATGACGATTATTGGTATGGTGAACTGGACGTATAAATGGTATAAGCCGGAAGGACCGATGACAATCGAACAAATTGCCGACTATTTTATTGATTTTATTTTGCATGCTGTCCTTACAGAAGAAGCAAAGCAAACATCGGAAAATATCATTTATTTCATCAAAAACAAGCAAGTTTCACTCCGATCGTTTTAAAAAATGATGCTTACTGAATGTAAGTGTTGCTCGTGAAACAAACCAACTAGTCGGTCTTAAAACCATTCAAAACCGACTAGTCGGTTTTAGAATAATATGTTATAAATGGGGGAGAGAGAATGAATTTTGAACTGACAAAAGAGCAACAGATGATTAAAGAAATGGTAAGGGAGTTTGCTGAGAAGGAAATTGCACCAAACGCGGCGAAATGGGATGAAGAAGCCTATTTTTCTGTCGGAATATTCAAAAAGATGGGAGAATTAGGGCTATTGGGAATCCCGTTTCCAGAAGAATACGGCGGAGCTGGTGGCGATACGATTTCATATGCCGTCGCTGTTGAGGAAATTGGCCGTGCTTGTGGCGGGACAGGTCTTAGCTATGCTGCTGCTGTCTCACTAGGTGCAAGCCCTATTTACTATTTCGGCACAGAAGAGCAAAAGCAAAAATGGCTTGTTCCGATGGCAAGAGGAGAGGCGTTGGGAGCGTTCGGATTAACCGAACCGAATGCTGGTTCTGATGCTGGGGGAACTCGGACGAGAGCGGAGCTGGACGGAGATGAATATATCATCAATGGAGAAAAATGCTGGATTACGAATGCGGGGCATGCAAGGCAAGTAATTGTGACTGCAGTCACCGGAAAGGATGAGAGAGGAAAAAATATCATCTCTGCTATTATTGTTCCAACAGATACCCCGGGATTTACGATTCGATGCAATTATGACAAAATGGGTGTCCGTGCTTCCAATACGTGCGAGCTTGTGCTAGAAAATGTGCGTGTGCCGAAAGAGAACGTATTAGGGGATCCAGCCAAGGGCTTTAAGCAATTTTTATATACTCTCGATGGCGGCCGCATTTCAATTGCTGCTCTTGCCGTTGGAATCGCTCAAGCTGCGTTTGAGAAAGCGCTTCAATATGCGAAAGAACGCACACAATTTGGCCAATCCATTTCTAAATTTCAAGCGATTCAGTTTAAGCTTGCCGATATGGCGATGGAAATCGAATTAGCCCGCAATATGGTGTATAAAGCGGCTTGGCTAAAAGACCAAGGGAAACCGTTTACAAAAGAAGCCTCTTTTGCTAAACTGTTCGCTTCTGAAGCTGGCTTCCGCATATGTAATCAAGCCATTCAGATCCATGGCGGATACGGGTACATGAAAGAATATGGGGTCGAGCGCCATTTGCGCGATATTAAGCTTATGGAAATTGGTGAAGGCACATCTGAAATTCAGCGGCTCGTCATTGCCCGTCAGCTTGGATGTTAAAGGCAGAAAAATGGCGCGGATGAAAATTTCATTCAACCAAAGGAGGCGCATGTTATGGCGGAGATGTTAGAGGTTACAGTTGGCAAGCTATTAGAAGAAAAAGCGAACGCTTACCCAGAGCATGAGGCTGTTGTATATGCAGATCGCGGACTTAGAATGACATACAGGCAGTTTGATGAATATTGCCGTCTTGTTGCTCGGGGATTCATGAAGCTGGGCATTGAGACAGGAGAGAATGTTGCCATTTGGGCAACGAACACTCCTGAATGGCTGGCGTGCCAGTTTGCTACAGGTAAGATGGGGGCTGTGCTTGTAACGGTCAATACGAACTACCGCACAGCTGAATTAGAATACTTATTGAAGCAATCAGACTCTACCACGCTGATTTTAATAGAACGATATCGCGATTCCTCTTACATTGACACTATTTATGAGATTGCTCCCGAACTGTACGAATGTCAGCCAGGACAGCTGAAGTCGAAACGTCTTCCGCGTCTAAAAAATGTGATTGTTCTGGGGGACCGACGTTACCCAGGCACATACACGTGGAATGACATTTTGGCGATGGCCCATGACATCACCGAAGAGGAACTTGATCAACGAATGAACGCTCTCGACCCTCACGATGTCATCAACATGCAATATACCTCAGGAACGACGGGCTTTCCAAAAGGAGTGATGCTCAGTCATTACAACATTGTCAACAATGCCTACAACATCGCTCAATGCATGAAGCTTACAAAAGAAGACCGTTTATGTATTCCTGTGCCATTTTTCCACTGCTTTGGCTGCGTGCTTGGCGTCTTAGCATGCGTCTCTGTCGGCGCTACGATCGTGCCAATTCAAGAATTCAACGCGAAACAAGTGCTTCAAACGGTTCAAGATGAAAAATGCACAGCTTTACATGGCGTGCCAACCATGTTTATTGCTGAGTTAAACGACCCTGATTTTGAAAAATATGACTTGTCTTCCTTGCGAACAGGAATTATGGCAGGATCAAACTGTCCAATCGAAGTGATGAAGGCGGTCATTGAAAAAATGGGAGCCAAGGAAATTACGATTGCTTATGGACAAACCGAATCTTCGCCTGTCATTACTCAGACGAGAACGGATGACCCTATTCATTTGCGTGTCGAGACAGTGGGGCGTGCGCTTCCGAATGTTGAAGTCAAAATTGTCGAACCGGGCACAAACAGGGAAGTGCCCCGCGGGGTGCAAGGAGAGTTATGTACAAGAGGCTATCATGTCATGAAAGGATATTATAACAATCCGGAAGCAACGAGAGAAGCGATTGATGACGAAGGATGGCTTCATACAGGCGACTTAGCAATAATGGATGAAAATGGATATTGCCGTATTACTGGAAGGTTAAAGGATATGATTATTCGCGGCGGAGAAAACATTTATCCGCGAGAAATTGAAGAATTTTTATATCGGCATCCGAAAATTCTAGATGTTCAAGTGGTTGGAGTGCCTGATGAGAAGTATGGGGAAGAAGTGATGGCGTGGATTATTTTAAAACCAGGGCAAGCGGCAACAGCTGAGGAAATTCGTGAATTTTGCCGCGGAAAAATATCGCGTCATAAAATTCCTCGTTATATTGAATTTACGGATTCATATCCGATGACAGCGTCTGGAAAAATCCAAAAGTTTAAGTTGCGTGAACAGGCTAAACAAATTCTTCGTGCCAAGACAACCAATGAATAGGAGGAGTTGCATGTTTAAAAAAGTGTTAGTGGCGAATCGGGGAGAAATTGCAGCACGAGTCATTCGAACATGCCGGCGGTTAGGAATTCAGACGGTAGCGATATACTCAGAAGCAGATGCTGCTTCTCTCCATGTCAAATGGGCAGACGAAGCTTATTTAATCGGAAAGCCGCGTGTCAGCGAAAGTTATTTGAATATTGAAAAAATTATTGAAATCGCCAAAACGACGAAAGCGGAAGCGATTCATCCAGGATATGGTCTATTGTCGGAAAATCCGGCGTTTGCGCGTCGTTGTGAAGAGGAAGGAATCGTATTTATCGGGCCGAATGCGGATGTAATTGCGAAAATGGGAAGCAAGATTGAGTCGCGGAAAACGATGGCAGAGGCAGGTGTGCCGATCGTTCCAGGCATTTCGTTTCCGCTGCAAAATGTTGAAGAAGCAATGAGCGCGGCAGCGGCAATCGGTTATCCCATTATGTTAAAGGCATCTGCCGGTGGTGGCGGCATCGGCATGCAAATCGTCCATAATGAGGAGGAATTGCGCAAAGCGTTTGAAGGCAACCAAAAGCGGGCGACTTCTTTCTTTGGCGATGGGGCGATGTATTTGGAAAAGTATATTCAGAACCCTCGCCATATTGAAGTTCAGCTTCTTGCGGACCGCCACGGGAATTATGTGTATTTATGGGAGCGTGAATGTTCGATTCAGCGGCGCCATCAAAAGGTGATTGAAGAAGCTCCTTCCTTGTTTTTAGATGAGCAAACAAGAAAAAAAATGGGAGAGACAGCGATTCAAGCTGCCAAATATATCGGTTATACAAATGCAGGAACGATTGAATTTCTTGTTGACGAACAGAAAAATTTCTATTTTCTTGAAATGAATACGCGGCTTCAGGTAGAGCATCCAGTAACGGAGGAAATCACCGGTTTGGATCTTGTCGAAGAGCAGCTGCGCGTCGCTGCCGGAGAAAAGCTTGGCTATAGCCAAGAGCATATCCAGCGCCGAGGGCATGCCATTGAGGTGCGGATTTACGCGGAAGATCCAAAAACCTTTTTTCCATCCCCAGGAGCCATTACGGCCTTTCAATTGCCAGAAGGAGAGCATATTCGCAATGAAACAGCTGTTCAAAGCGGAATGGTGGTAACGCCGTTTTATGATCCTATGATTGCGAAATTAATTGTGAAAGGCGAAAACCGAAAGGAAGCAATTGATCGCATGTTGCAAGCGCTCGACAGCTATCAAATTGAAGGAATTAAAACAAACATTCCAATGCTAAAAGAAGTATTAACGCACCCGGAATTTCAAGCGGGGCATACGACAACAGATTTTGTCAATCGTCATTTAAGCAATATTTCGATCAAAAAATAAGAGGCTCATGAAGTCTTCCACTTTTCTTCATTAAGAAAGTGGAAGACCTTCGATCATCAAGATTAGGAAATGGAGGAATAAAAAGATGAATCAAATTGTGGCAACAATGGCGGGAAATGTATGGAAAATTGTTGTTTCTGTTGGCGAAAAAATTGAGGAAGGGCAAGATGTCGTAATTTTAGAATCAATGAAAATGGAAATTCCCATTGCTGCAGAAGCAAGCGGAGTCGTTAAAGAAATTCATGTGCAAGAAGGCGATTTTGTCAATGAAGGCGACATTTTGCTTGAATTGGAATAAGAGGTGAGGAGCGTGGGCAACTGGCCGAAACACGTAACAATTAAAGAGGTAGGTCCTCGTGATGGACTGCAAAACGAAAAGACAGCCATTGCGACTGAAGATAAAATTGCTTGGATCAATCAGCTTTCCAAAACAGGGTTGACGTACATTGAAATCACATCATTTGTTCATCCAAAATGGATTCCGCAGCTCGCTGATGCCTTCGATGTTGCAACAGGAATTGAGAGAGTTCCTAGTGTTACATACGCTGCACTTGTTCCGAATCAAAAAGGGCTCGAAAAAGCTTTGGCGGCTCAAGTGGATGAAATCTCAGTATTTATGTCGGCAAGTGAGACACACAATCAAAGAAATATTAATAAATCCATCTCCGACACCATTCCTGTCCTAACCGCTGTTGTTCAGGAAGCAAAGCGTGCTCAAAAAACCGTTCGCGGCTATCTTTCAACGGTTTTTGGTTGCCCATATGAGGGGGAAGTTTCCGTTGAACAGGTAGCCGCTATATCAGAGCGGTTGTTTGAAATGGGGGTGGATGAGCTTTCGTTAGGCGATACGATCGGTGTTGCTACCCCGCGCCAAGTGGAAGCTGTACTCAACTCACTTTTAAAGAGATTTCCAAAAGAAAAACTAGCCATGCATTTTCACGATACGAGAGGAACCGCTTTAGCCAATGTACTGATTTCATTAGAAATGGGCATTACAACCTTTGATAGCTCACTCGGCGGATTGGGCGGCTGCCCATATGCTCCAGGAGCTTCCGGAAATGTCGCAACGGATGATTTATTATATATGCTTCATGGCATGGATATTGCTACAGGCATTGACGCCGCGCGGCTAACGGAAGCGGCGCTATTCATTCAAAACAAGATCGGTCGAGCGCTCAGTAGCCATCAGTTACAAACCATCGATTCGTGTTTGTCCTAATGAAGGAGAGTGATTGAATGGAACCTTCTATTCTCTATGAGGCGGCGAATGGAGTGGCGGTGCTGACCTTGCATCGCCCGCAAGCAGCCAACGCTTTGTCCACTGCGATGTTAAACGAGCTGAAGCAAAAGCTTGAGCAATTAAAATTTGATCGCTCGATCCGATGTGTAATTGTAACAGGAAGTGGAAGAAAAGCGTTTTGCGCTGGTGCAGACTTAAAGGAACGCGCCAGTATGACTGAAACAGAGGTGAGAAAAACGGTGGCGCTGATTCGCGATACGATCAATGAAGTTGAACAGCTGCCAACACCGACGATTTGTGCCATGAATGGCGTTGCTTTTGGCGGTGGCCTGGAATTGGCGTTAGCCTGTGACATCCGCATTGCCTCTGATCATGTCCAGCTTGGATTAACCGAGACATCGCTTGGCATTATTCCGGGAGCCGGCGGAACTCAGCGGCTTCCGCGTTTAATTGGAAAAGGAAAAGCAAAAGAGCTCATTTTTACGGCCAAGCGGCTAACAGCGGCGGAAGCGGCCCAGCTTGGAATAGTAGAGTATGTTGTTCCTGATGAGCAGTTAATGGAAAAGGCGAATGAACTTGCCGAACAAATTATTCAAAATGCGCCGATCGCTGTTTCCCAAGCTAAAATAGCCATTAATCGAGGTCTGGAAGTCGATTTATATACAGGCTTGAAGCTGGAACAGATGGCTTACGAGATGACCATTCCAACAAAGGACCGTTTAGAAGGGCTGCAGGCCTTTAAAGAAAAACGGAAGCCTGTTTATAAAGGAGAGTAAAGGAGGAAGTGCGAGTGATCAACGAGCAAGCAAAAACGTTGACTGAGAAATTGACGGAGCAAATTGAAAAAATTGAACAAGGTGGAGCCATAAAGTATCATCAAAAAAATGCGGAGCAAGGCAAGCTATTTGTACGGGATCGTCTAAAGCTGTTATTTGATGATGGAATGCAATTTGAGGATGCTTTATTTGCCAATTGTCTTGCTGATGGTCTGCCGGCTGACGGGGTGGTAACGGGGGTCGGCAAAATCAATGGGCAAACCGTATGTGTAATGGCCAATGATTCAACGGTAAAGGCCGGGTCTTGGGGATCACGAACCGTAGAAAAAATCATTCGCATCCAAGAAACCGCTGAAAAGCTTCGATGCCCGATGCTGTATTTAGTAGACTCTGCTGGAGCGCGCATTACCGATCAGGTGGAAATGTTTCCCGGACGCCGCGGGGCAGGACGCATTTTTTACAATCAGGTGAAGCTGTCTGGAAAAGTGCCGCAAATCTGTTTGTTATTTGGTCCATCGGCAGCCGGTGGCGCTTATATTCCTGCTTTTTGTGATATCGTCATTATGGTTGAAGGGAATGCTTCGATGTATTTAGGATCGCCGCGAATGGCCGAAATGGTCATTGGCGAAAAAGTAACGCTCGAAGAGATGGGTGGAGCGCGTATGCACTGCAGTGTTTCAGGATGCGGAGATGTGCTTGTAAAAACAGAAGAAGAAGCGATCCAATTTGCACGCAAGTACTTATCTTATTTTCCGGCCAACTTCGCTGAAAAACCTCCGGTTGCCGAAGCAAAGCCAGCGAAGAGCTTTGAAAAAACCATCGAGGATATTTTGCCGCTGAATCAAAATGCACCGTTTAATATGTATGATTTGATTGAGCGTTTTGTGGATGAAGACTCTTTTTGCGAAATCAAAAAGCTATTTGCACCTGAATTGATTACAGGACTTGCTCGCTTGAATGGACAGCCAATTGGCATCCTTGCTAACCAGCCGCGCGTCAAGGGCGGTGTCTTATTCCATGATTCGGCTGATAAAGCAGCCAAATTTATTACTTTATGTGACGCCTTCAATATTCCGCTTTTATTTTTAGCCGATATTCCAGGATTTATGATCGGCACAAAAGTGGAAAGAGCAGGAATTATCCGACATGGAGCGAAAATGATTTCAGCGATGTCAGAAGCGACGGTTCCAAAAATTTCAGTTATCGTGCGGAAAGCGTATGGGGCCGGTCTTTATGCGATGGCTGGTCCAGCCTTTGAACCGGATTGCTGCTTAGCATTTCCTAATGCGCAAATTGCCGTGATGGGACCGGAGGCAGCTGTTAATGCGGTATATGCCAATAAAATTGCTGAGCTTCCTAAAGAAGAACAAGCAGCCTTTATTGAACAAAAACGGGAGGAATATCGCCGCGATATTGATATTTATCGCTTAGCGTCAGAGATGGTCATCGATGGCATTATCGCGCCAAATCAGCTGCGGGAAGAATTGACTCGCCGCTTTGATGCCTATATGTCGAAATACATCGTCTTTTCGGAAAGAAAGCATGGAGTGTATCCGGTGTAATAAAAAATCAGGAATAGATACTTGCAAAGTTGCAAAAGATTATGTATGATAATAATCACCTGCTGCGTTGTACGTGACAGAATGAAGTTTCAACCGATGACTGTAAAGAGGGAGTTCCATATCGAAACGGGAATGTCATGCCTCGATAATCGGATGCGGAGGACGACAAGAACGTTTCTGCGAACACCCACCTAGTGGAGTGTGGTTGAGAAACTCCATTCAGAAAACGGCAAATCGCGGCATCTTTATTCGATCATACAAAAGCCGATCTCTTTCAGAGGTCGGCTTTTTGTTATATTGATATAGGTAAATTTTTATCTTTTTTGACAAAATTTTTATTTGTCTGAATGAGATCTTATTACGATAACAGTAGTTTTGCTTGTTTGATAAAGGACATACTAATCTCTGGAATGATAAAGACAAGATAGTTGATTTTTAATAAAAATATGCTATAATCAATTTTCGTATGAGAATAATTCGTATTGAAATTATTTAAATTGAAATGAAAGGAGGGAATCAATGAATCCATTAGGGCGTGACTTGATGTATTCTGTTTTTCGGATTCAAAAAGCGCTGTATCGTCTGGTTCGCGAGGATGCAACGCGAGTGGGGATCACAGAGCTGCAGCTCATTATTCTTTACACGCTGTTTAAACAAGAGAACGTCCGTTTAAATGATCTGGCGGAGAAGTTAAATATGAGCAATAGCACGGTCAGCGGGACAGTGGATCGATTAGTCAGTGCAGATTTAGTAATGCGCGAAACATCTAAAGAAGACAGGCGCGCTGTAACCCTATACTTAACCGATAAGGGCCGAAAAAAGCTTAAAGAAGCGTTCAATGACGAGGATTCGGCACTGTTTCGACAGTTAAAACACTTGACAGATGTAATCAGTAAGGAAGAGTTAGAGCATCTCATATCGCTTCATGGCACTATTCGAGACATTTTGCTAGGGGAGGAATAAACGAGTGAATACAAGACGTCTCATTACATTGAATATCATTGTTCTTATTTTACTTGTAGCCGGCGGCTTTGCGGCCTATTATTATGTAAACGAAGCGACGAACTATATTAAAACAGATAACGCCCACGTTGACGGACAGCAAATTGTGATTGCGTCTCCCGTTTCAGGAAAGCTGACAAATTGGTCTGCCGATATCGGAAAAAATTTTCGTAAAGATGATAAAGTTGGGGAAGTATCCGACGGAGAGCATACAATCCCTGTGACAGCGCCACAAAATGTTACGATTGTTCAGCAAAGTGCTGTAGCGAATTCTTTTGTGGCTGCCGGGACAGCGTTGGCGCGCGGATATGATTTAGATGACCTATGGGTTACTGCGAACATCAATGAAACCGATATAGAGGATGTAAAGGTTGGTCAAGACGTTGACATTTACGTTGATGCTTATCCAGATCGGAAATTTACAGGAACGGTCCAAAAGCTTGGCTATGCGACAGCAAACACATTCAGCTTGCTTCCAAGCTCCAATAATACAGGAAACTATACAAAAGTGACACAAGTTGTCCCTGTTACGATTTCCATCGATAACTACAGCGGAGCGGGACTAGTGCCGGGCATGAATGTCACCGTTCGCATTCATAAGTAGGTGATCAAGCATGTCTAGCTTTTTCATAGCCTATATTGTTTTTTCTGTTTTCGTACTTGCTGCATTGAACTATGTAGTAAAGAGAAAACGGAACGTCGCTACCCGTGCAGTTAGCGATGGAGCGGACGTTGCTGCAACTCCGGCGATGGAGGCAGAAGAACAGCAGCAGCAGCCTCCTTCTGCTTCAGCTCATCAAGAAGAGTTAGGCAGCCGCGGGAAAGTAGTCGTCACCATCATGCTTGGCGCGTTCGTTGCCATTTTAAATCAAACATTAATCAACGTGGCATTGCCGCACATGATGAATGATTTTAATGTAGAAACATCGACAATCCAATGGCTGGTTACCGGATATATGCTAGTCAACGGCGTTCTGATTCCGATCAGCCCATTTCTAATCGCAAAATTTCCAACCAAAAAGCTGTTTCTCTCAGGAATGGCGTTTTTTGCGATTGGCGCGCTCATTTGCTCCTTGGCGCCTTCCTTTGGCGTGATTTTAACCGGACGCTTAATTCAAGCGGTTGGCGCGGGAATCATTATGCAGCTCATGATGGTCATTATGCTAAATATTTTCCCTCCTGAAAAACGGGGAATGGCAATGGGGACTGTGGGAATTGCGATGATGTTCGCCCCAGCGGTTGGCCCGACATTATCAGGATGGATTGTCGAGCATTATTCATGGCGTCTGTTGTTTGATATCGTTCTGCCAATTGCTATAGTGGATATTATTTTAGCGTTTATGTGGATGAAAAATACGCCGAAAACAGCCAATCCGACGTTGGATGTTCGGGGGGCCATTTATTCCACTCTCGGCTTTGGGGGAGTGCTGTACGGCTTTAGTGAAGCAGGAAGCAATGGCTGGGGGAATACAGAGGTAGCCGTTTCCATTGTAATTGGTGCCATATTCTTGGTTCTATTTATATGGCGCTGCTTTACAGTGGAGCATCCTATTTTGAATTTACGGGTATTTAAATATAATATTTTCACCTTAACAACTGTCATTGGCTGTGTCATTAATATGGCTTTATTTGCCGCAATGGTGCTGCTTCCGGTTTATTTGCAAAATCTTCGCGGTTTTACTCCGTTGGACTCCGGTTTGCTTTTACTGCCGGGAGCCATTGTCATGGCGATTATGTCGCCGATTTCCGGAGCCATCTTTGACCGGATTGGCGCTAGATGGCTAGCCATTGTTGGGCTTGTTATTACAGTTGTTACGACATGGGAATTTAGCCGATTGACGATGGACACACCATATTCGCATATTTTATGGCTGTACATTTTCCGGATGTTTGGCATGTCCATGCTATCGATGCCAATTATGACAGCAGGATTGAATGTGCTGCCGCGTCATTTGTATAGCCATGGAACGGCAACAGCGAATACGCTGCGCCAAGTTGCTTCTTCCTTGGGAACTGCTTTTCTTGTGACGGTTATGTCGAATCGCTCCAAGTTTCACGCTGAAAGCTATCGAAATGAAATGACACTGAATAATCCGACGATAGCAGACCTAGTTGCTCAATTGAAGCATTTAATCCCAAGTGATGAAGCCGTCACTCAACTGTTGTACGGAATGGTGCAGCAACGTTCAGCTGTTGAAGGAATTAACGATGCATTCATAGTAGCAACAGGACTTGCTTTTTTAGCGTTGATTTTATCGTTTTTCTTAAAAGGGAAAAACAAAGATCGCGCCTCATCGGTTTAACAAAAAGGGGAGTGCAGCCGATCTTTGCTTCGGAAAACCACTTCTGTTGCCTTGCTGTGAACAACAAAAAATGCGGAGAAGCGTAAACAGCTTCTCCGCATTTTTTGTTCTATCATATGTGCGGTGAACATATAGTATAGGAAAAGTTGCGGAAAAAGAAAGGAGAAGTTTTTATGGCCCATTTTGGTTCAAAAGGCTGGCTTGTTCAACAGCTAAAGGGTATTGGCATTCGCCGCCACCCGATCGGACAGAAGAAGGTAGAAGCGTACAAGGCTTCCGTTTTATATGGTCTGTATCAAAAATATGCTATCAAACGTGTTGATCCACAAGAAAAAAAAGCTTAAAATAAAACTAACAATGACCATACAATAAAGGAGAGCAATACGAAATGATTCATCAGACATGGCTAAATCGCCCAACGATCAAAAAAGTAACATGTGTACATACAAATGCAGAAAAATATGTTGTGAATCGTGTATTAACTGAGGGAAAGACGTATGACGTCAAAAATGAAACGGAAGAATTTTACTTTATTGTTGATAACACAGGCCAAGTAGGAGGATTTTATAAAGAGTATTTTAAAGAGGCGAATTAATCGCCTCTTTATTTATTGGAAAAATGTATGATGTTTAGCTTGATGGGAACGACCTGTATAAACGCATTTCACAGATGGAATGCATGATGCTAAAAAATAGTGGTCAGACATGGCAGCATCGGTTTGTTTGGTCGTCTATTCGTGCGGCAAAGGCTGACCACTGCTTAAAAAATGCTAAAGGGGAAGAGGTATTCAAAAAAATGCTATTTCAGGTTACTTGGTAAATTTCCGTTCTCCTGATGTACTGATGGATAGCTTGACTTTAACGTCTTTTAATGTATCTTTCTTTAACGGCAGGGCATTATCTACCGTTATTCTTTTCCAAGCATCAGGGTCTGCTTGATATAATACCTCGGACAAATTTAATATGTCAATATGATGTTTTCGTCCCAGTTCATATAGATCTTTGATTTCTTTTTCAATCGTTTTTTGAGCAAGGTCGATAAGCTCTTTTTCGGTTAATGGCTGTAGTACTTCAATAATGCTTCCTTGCACCTTAAGTTGAACGGTAAATTCGGGTGTATCTTTGTTCATTTTATTATAAGAAATTTTTGCTTTTGGCCCAAGTACAATGACAGAGGCGACGACTCTTTTGCCTTTTTTAATATAAATTGGCGTTCGGGAGATCTTTTCTTCTACCCAGCGAATTCCCATAATTTTAGAACGGTTAAAGCATTTTTGCACCTCGTGCTGGCGCATAAAGCAGATGCCGGATAAGGTAAGCATCGGCTTTTTTTGATGATTTTCTTCCCATGTTTTTTCCGAAATTCCCAAATAAGGAACTCTTGCGGTTTTTCCCGGTTCGTTTAGGTCGGCTTCGAAGCGGTTCAAACGAATGGGCCGGATAAAAGAGCTTTGCTGGAAAAGATCCTCCGGATTGCCGAGCAAGGAGAAATAAACAGATGTTTGCAATAACGGAACGGTAGCAAAAAGCTTGTCTAATGGTTCTTTTGTTGCATACACCCATAATGTATGGCGAATTTCATTATATCGATCAATCAAATCTAAAACATCCTTAACAGGTTTTGCTTTTAAAGCACGCTCCGTAAAGACAATCCCTTTGATTTGCCCCCATGACACCATTTGTTGAATGGAAGGATAAATATTATCCGTGACAATATTAAAGGTTTCTCCTGTTGCTTTTCCTACTGCCGTATCTACTCTTTGTTGCCCGCCGCCGGCATTCGTTTTAGCCAACCCGGTAAAATTGATGAATTGCACATAGACGATAAATTTATGGTCTTTATAATCCACTCCCATCGCATGCACATAGACAACGTGGTCAATGTCCTTTGTTCCCCAGCATCCGGTTAATAATGTAAGAGAAAGCAGCAAGGGGATGGCCCGTTTTAGCATTAGTTGTTCTCCCCTTTTGATGTATTGTCCCTTGGATGCACTACTTCCGCTCTATTTCTAAATCTTTTCCAAACAATGGTAGTCAATACTTTTAAAATATCGCGTGTAGGAGGTGAGAGTGGTGTTAAATAAGGGATTCCAAATGTTGTAATATTGGCCACATAGGTTAATAACAAAAAGAGAGAAACGATAAATCCGAATAAACCGAAGAACGCAGAAAAAACAAGAACGATAAACCGCAATAACGTAACGACACCAGATAGATTTTGGTTGACGAGCGTAAATGTAGCGACGACGGAAATCGCCGTTACAACAAGTGTAGGCGGTGCGGCAAGCCCAGCGTCGATCGCCGCTTGCCCGATAATGAGCCCACCAACAACAGATAAGGTTTGCCCGATCGCGATCGGCAGCCGCATCCCGGCTTCCTTAAAAATTTCGAACAGCCCAAGCATTAAAAACATTTCCAATGTAACTGGAAGAGGAACACCCTGGCGAGAAAGAACGACAGTAGCAAGCATAGTAAACGGCAGCTCATAAGGATGGAATGCTGTTAAGCAAACCCAAAATCCCGGCAGATAAATCGCTAAGGAAATCCCCAGCAGCCGCAATATTCGTTGGAAAAAGACAAAGATAAAAGCGGTATTGTTATCCTCTGATGTATTTAACAAAAAGGTTAAATTCGCTGGACCGATCGCGGCTGTCGGTGCGCCGTCAACAAGGAGGACGAAGCGACCGTTTAATAGGCAGTTTACAGCAAAATCGGCTCTGCCAGTGTAGCTGAAAGTCGGAAATAAAGAAAAACGGCGATCGGCAAGTAATTCTTCAAGCTGATTTGTACCTGACATAATATCAATATTGAGATTCAATATTCGTTTTCTCGCTTCATCAATGATTTGTGTATTGGCAACATCTTTAATATATAATAACCCAACTTTTGTTTGGCTTCTTGTCCCGACAATAAATAGCTCATAAGATAGTTGATGGGATTTGACGCGTTTGCGGATCAGCGCGACGTTTTTAGAAATTTCTTCGATAAATCCATCCTTTGCCCCTCTGATCGATACTTCTGTATTCGGTTCTTCCGGGTTTCGATTTGGCGGATTGGCCAGGGTTAGCGAATATAAAACATCCGCTTCTTGAAAATACACGAGTAAATCGCCATTAAATAAAATGTAGTTCATATCATCAATCGTTACTTCTTTTCCAAGAAGATCCATAGGCATTAATTTATTAGCCTCGATTTCCTCTACCGTTTGACAAGGATAGTCGCGGCACATTTCACGAAACATAGGAAAAATCACTTGCCTAAGCTGCCGCGTATCACATAATTCTTCACAATACACAAAGACAAGCGTCAGCGATCCGCTGCTGCTTTTGGCTGGTTGAATTTTAGATGTCAGAATGGCCACATCTTTACAGTTAGAGTAAAAATAGCGAAGCGATTCTTCGGTAACCAGCAATGTTTCTTTACCGCTATGATCATTGTTTTTTTGCGCGGATTGTGCGGCTCGTAACGGAATTTGCATTATGATCCTCTCCTTGTTTTTATGTATGAAATGAATGCTAATATCCCGAGCAAGCCAGATAGGCTTAACATGAAATATAAAGAGAATGGCAAAATAAAACGATTTAATAGATGCAAAAATTGCGGATCACTTACAGGAAGAAGTGAAAGAGCACAAATGACCACATAGACAAAAATCAAAATCCAGCGCCGTGTTTGTTTGTTCGATACCGCGAACAGCTCAGGGATTAACGTTGTGGCAAATGAAATGCGAATAAATGCACCTGAGAGCCATTGATAAATGGAAAGAAAATCAATATGTTCAATATAGGTTCCTAAGTTCACTAACCGCCATTGCTCAAAGGCGGGATAACGCAATACTCTTGCGCTTCTTGGACCAAATTCAATGATGGCGCCGATTGTCGGACCGATGCTTAAGCTGGCTGCGAAAATGCCAATAAAAATAAGTCCAAGAAACGGAAATTTTGGCTGCAAACGGTGCTGCATAAACAAGATCATGATAATTTCCGCATAGCCTGCCCCTGTATAAATCATTCCCTTTAATACCGGATCCCATCCGTTTTCCATAATGGGCTTTAGCAAGGAATAGTCTTTGTGCGGTACCGTAGAAAGCATGACTAAAACTCCAAAAATCACGACGAACGGCAAAACAATGCCGGATGTTTTCGCGATGGAATCAATGCCTAGATAGGCGTTGTAAAAGCAAAGTCCTACTAATAAAAGGATAATGATCCAGCTTGGTGTTGAAGTTAAATACGTTGTTGTTGTGAATGTAACCGTGTCTTTTAACGTGACATAACTGATGATGACTAATAATAACGTGCCGGAAAATGACACAATATATGCGATCACGCTAGAGAATTCGTTTTTAAGCCAGATGAATAAATTGGTTTGTTTGGACTGTTTCATAATGAAATACAAGAGGACCATCCATACAGGCAACAGTCCAAGTGTTAAGATGGCTGAAATCCACGCATCGCGATGGGCGGCATCCAATAAAAGCGGGATGACGATCACGTGGTCCATCAATCCGACGGATAACAGAAAAATAAATAACACCTGTACGATGCTTAACGGATAATGGTTCACAATCGGCCACCTTCTTTCGGAAATCAGAGAATTTAGGATACTAGTTTTTCCCGGTAAAGGAGAATATATTCTTTGCGAAAAATAGGTGTGGAAAAGAAAGAAAAATTTGATACAATGAAACAAAATATAAATTTGGCAGAGGAGGAAGAGGAATGAAAAGAACATTGTTTGAAAACGATCAGCCAGCCGCTTGCTTCTAAGACGGGGCAAGCTGGCGTATAGGTATGCTCCGTCTTGCGTGCAGAGAATGATCTTTAACGAAAGACGGAGGTTGATAAACGATGAAAAAAACATTGATGGGGGCTTTGTATTTATCGGTTGCATCAAGCATTTGGGGAGGAATGTATGTCGTCAGTAAATATGTGCTCGACTATGTTCCGCCGTTTACACTGGTGTGGTTGCGCTATGTGATCGCTTTTACCGTTTTGTTTGGCGTCTTACAGCTGCAAAAAAAGCGAGTTTCTGTGAAAGCAAATGATTGGAAGTGGATTGGCTGGATCGGCGTCATCGGCTATTTTATTTCTATCTCCCTGCAATTTATTGGAACAAAACTGTCGGATGCGCATACGGGAGCGCTCATTACATCCGCTACCCCGGCTTTTATTGTTTTATTTGCTCGCTGGCTGCTGCATGAAGCGATCACTGTAAGAAAAATCGCAGCTCTTGTGTTAGCGACAGCTGGGGTCATTGTTGTCATTGGTCTCAGCGGTGGAAAAGAATCATCGATTTGGGGCAGTGTGATATTGGTCGGAGCAGCGCTTACTTGGGCGCTGCTGTCAGTGTTAGTAAAGATCGCTTCCGCTCGGCTTTCAACGTTAGTTATCACAACTTACGCGATTTTTGTGGCACTTATTTGCACCACTCCAATGATGGTATGGGAGCTTGTGAGACCATCTGTTTTTTTGCTTCATCCGCCTATCGTTTTTGGTGTGCTGTATCTTGGTGTGGTGTCTACAGCAGGAGCCTTTTTCCTTTGGAATAAGGGAATGGAAATGATGGATGCGGGAGTCGGTTCCTTATTTTTCTTTTTCCAGCCGCTTGTCGGTTCCCTATTTGGCTGGTTATTTTTACATGAACGGCTGAGTGAAGCATTTTGGTATGGCGGTGCTTTGATCATTGCCGGAGTAGTGATTGCTGTGCTCGACGAAAAGAAGTAGTTCTGGGCGACATGGGAGGAGAGAAATGGTGTCGAGTCGTGCCAAAGGATTAATAATGGTTATATCAGGTGCGGCGCTTTGGGGATTGTCTGGAACGGCGGCGCAAGTATTGTTTCAAGAAAAGCAAGTAACGGCGGAATGGCTTGTTGCGGTAAGGATGCTGCTGTCAGGGATCGCTTTGCTTGCTATAAGTGCATATAAAAAGTTGCATCCTTTGTCGATTTGGAAAGAAAGAAGCAGCGCCAAGCCATTATTATGGTTTGGCCTAGTCGGAATGCTTGGCGTGCAGTATACGTATTTTGCTTCGATTGCTACAGGTAATGCCGCTACCGCGACATTGTTGCAATATTTGGCGCCGATTTATATTGTGCTATATTCCATCATAAAAGAACGACAAAAGCCGTCTAAAACAACGAGCGGAGCCATTTTGCTTGCAATTGCTGGCACATTTTTGCTAATGACGAATGGAGCGGCCAATGAGTTAACCGTCTCATTGGTTTCCGTGATTTGGGGAGTGCTTTCTGGCGTAGCTCTAGCATTTTATACATTGTCATCTGCGCTGCTATTGAAAAAATGGAATTCGCTGATCGTCGTGGGTTGGGGCATGATGATTGGAGGAGCGGCGATGTGCCTTATTCTCCCGTTTATTTTTTCGACGAATATCATTTTTGGAATGGATACATGGCTTTTAATTCTATTTGTTGTTGTTTTTGGCACATTGATTGCTTTTTTGTTATTTGTAGAAAGCATTCGTCATTTATCGCCTACAGAATCAAGCTTGTTATCAAGCGTAGAGCCGCTGTCTGCTGTGGCAGCCTCGTTTGTATTTTTGCATGTTTCTTTTGGAGAATGGCAAATGGTAGGGGCGTTATGCATTATTGGCACGGTAGGGATGCTTTCAGTTAAAAGGGTGCAAAAAAGCATTTCATAGCATCTGCGTGCTTAAGGACGGAAACGTGAGCAAAGAAGCCGCGCGCATGTATTCGGCTGCTTCGTATAACTATGTATATGGAGAAAGATGAAGCATAGGGAGTTTAGTTGCTCCCTATGTTTCTTTTTTTGTTCAAGATGTTTTTTCGATATAAATTCTATATGAAGCAGCAAGAGAATTGGTGATGATGCTTGAAGTTGGTATCGTTTTTTGGCTTTGACCTTATCAGAACATGGATTTTTACACATACCGTTCGATCTTTAAGTTGTTAAATCAGGAGTAAAAGGCTATTGACGTTATCTATCCATTCACGCGGATCAAGCTTTAGGAAACATGATGGTGGTCAATGTTCCGTGGCCGACTTCACTTTGAATCTGCCACGTTCCGTTCATCGTCTCAATTAATTTGACTGCAACCATGGATCCTAATCCCGTTCCTTTTTCCTTTGTACTAAAATAAGGTTCACCAAAACGGCTGATTTGTTCTTTGGTCATGCCGATCCCTGTATCTTGGACGGTAATAATAATCCCGTTCTCTTGAACCGTTGATGAAACAGTGAGTATACCGCCGTTCGGCATCGCTTCAATACTATTTTTCATTAGATTAAGAAAACATTGTCGAAAGTGCTGGGCATTGCCGATGATCGACCCCGGCTGCAGCTTTTCTTCAATTTTGATTCCATTCATTTGTGCGATCGGCTGAAGCATATGAATGACATAGCATAGCTCCTGGTCGACCATTAATGGTTCTGTTTTATTGGTCGATGGCTTGGCAAATGTTAAATAATCATTAATAATCGTCTCCGCCCGATGAATCTCCTCAAGAGCAATATGCATGTATTCGTCTTGAGTCTCCTTTGGAACAGACTGTGATTTCATTAATTGAATAAAGCCTTTCACGACAGTCAATGGATTGCGCACCTCGTGGGAAATGCTTGCAGCAAGCTGGCTGACGATTTCCATTTTTTCTACTTTAATGAGCTTCGACCGCATGATAATTGCTTCCTTCAATGTTTCCATAATGTAAACAACAAACAACATTCCGAACGGAGGGATGAGAATAAAATCGACAATATAAGATTGAGTCACTTGAAAATCAGAGATGGCTATCGCAATTCCTGTTGTCAAAACAGCGAGAAAAAAGGTTAGGCAGACCGAAGTATATAGCTTGCTCGTCCGGTTTAATCGCTGAAAAGCGGGAGAGACAAGGGCTGCCACGATAAACATCGTTACATAAACGACGACAGTTAAAAATTGAAATCCATAAAAAACAGACCGAACAATCAGCAAAATAAAAAGCAATGCGCCGCCAGCTATTCCTCCTCCATACAGTGTACCAATTAAGAAAGGAATTTGCCGTAAATCGTGGATGCAATTATCTGCGATGTAAATGGGAAATTTCATACATAACAATAGGGAAAAGCCTGTACAAGCTATAAAAAGCCATTGGCTTTGGCGAGAATTTTCTTTCCAAAGCTTACCGTGATCATAGATGAAATAATAGACAAAAATGCTGGACAAAATGTAGAATAAGTTGTTTAAAAGGTTTTGGTTGATATATGCCCCCATTATTAGATCCCCTAACTAATGAACTCTAACAATAATAATTATACGAAAAGAAGAAGGAATGAAAATAGCCTTTCCTAATAAGCAAAGAAATTGTTTAAAGAATTTTTGAATCTCTTATTTACAAATGAGCGGTTTGGCTTCTCTTGCATTTTCCCGAATTCCACCAGTAGCCTATTCGTTTTTTAAATAAACGGCAGACAAAGCACTCATCATTGTCTTTGATATAAAAGGCAGGTCTGGGGAAAGCGTTCCAGAAGAGGGATGAGAAAGCCAAAATTTTACTTCATTTGCTGTATGTATATAAATACAGACGGATGCTTCCATGTAGAAGCCCACCCCTTTCATCTTTTTCAGTTGACTTATATGCTTATGTATATCGGGTTATAGATACCATGAGAAGATGAGACGTCAAAAGTAGAATCCTATTTTTTACGGACAGAGGCAAGTCACGGTTCTATCTAGCTAATTTTTCAACATCCGTAAATCCTTCTTTGCTATTCTTTCTGCTCGTTTTGTGCCGCATGTCGATTATTTAAGTGTTCCTATATGACCGTACGAGGGTCATATGGAGGAGTGAATGATGAAACATCTTTCTTATATCACAGGAAATATATTCCTGATGATAGGAGAGAAAGGCAGAAGAAGCAAGCCGCTTTTATGAAGTGAAGCAGGATCGATTTATAATTTGTTAACATTCTATCACATCCGTTGATTTTGGGATATGAGTTGATGAATAAAGTTTTTTATTAAGAAAAGTTGCTTTTTTAGCTCAACTGTACTATGATTTATATTACAGTTAGTACAGACGTGAGAAAGGAGGAGGGGAGATGTTTGAACTTGATATTCGCAGTCGTCAGCCAATTTATGAACAATTAGTTGAAAAAATAAAGGAATTCATTATTCATGAAGTGTGGGGCCCAAACGAACAGCTGCCGTCTGTCAGATTATTAGCGAAGGAGCTAACGATTAATCCGAACACGATTCAAAAAGCGTATCGTGAACTTGAGCATCAAGGCTATATTTACTCCATTCCCGGAAAAGGCCATTTTGTCGCTACACAGCCGGAAGAAGTCAGTCGTGAAAAATTAGAGACAGCTAAGCAGCAGTTGCTGAAGCTTTTATGTGAGGCGTTCTATATTGGAATGAAGAAAGATGCCATTTTATCTCTAGTAGATGAAGCGGAACAAATAGCAGGAGGAGGAGATCCGCGATGATTGAAATTCATCATGTCCATAAAGGATTTGAACAGGTAGAAGCGGTCAAAGATGTAAGTCTGCATGTTCAAAAAGGCTCGATTTATGGACTTCTCGGTTCAAATGGTGCCGGAAAAACAACGTTGTTAAAGATGCTTGCCGGCATTTATAAACCGGACGACGGCGATATTTTTATTGAGGGAGAACCGATTTTTGAAAATGTTAAGCTAAAGAAGAAACTGCTGTTTTTACCTGATAACCCCTATTTTTTTCCACATGTTACAATCCAGCAAATGGCCCAATTTTATAGAGACGTTTATCCTGGCTGGAATGAAGAACGATTTTGGCAGCTACAGGAATGGTTTTCGATCGATGTACAGCAAAAAATTCAACGCATGTCGAAAGGAATGCAGCGCCAAGCAGCATTTTGGCTCGCCTTTTCCGTTATGCCGGATGTATTGATTCTTGACGAACCTTTTGACGGGTTGGATGCCGTGATGAGAAAAAAGATGAAAAACTTACTTGTACAGGATGTGGCGGAGCGGAATATGACGGTTTTCATTTCATCGCATAACTTGAGAGAGGTTGAAGATCTTTGTGATCATGTCGGTATTTTGCACAATGGTGAAATGATTATGGAGAGGGAGATTGATGATTTAAAAGCAGATGTTCATAAAATTCAAGTTGCTTTTCGCGACGGTATTCCTTCTTCTTTTCTTACCGGTTTGCAAGTCGTTTATCAAGAGCAGCGAGGCAGTGTCCTTTTATGCATTGTTCGAGGCAATCGTGAAGAAGTGGATGCGTATATTCAGCGATTTGCGCCAGTCATTTTTGATGTACTACCGCTTACTTTAGAAGAAATTTTTGTTTATGAAATGGGGAGGGTCGGGTATGCTATCGAAAGCGTTATGGTTTAACCGTTCTATCTGGCTGCAGCACTTTCGGAATATTGGCTGGATTGCGATTGTCCATTTGCTTCTATTATTAGCAATCGTTCCACTTCCGATTATGATGGCCTATACAAATGGCAAAAATCAATTAGATTATCTCAGAGGTCTTAAAAATGTATTTGATATTTCCGCGCCGTTTCAGGGAATGCTCGTTTTTACGATTCCGGTTTTGTTAGGGATTTTTTTGTTTCGCTATATGCACGTAAAACAGTCGGCTGACTATATGCATAGTTTACCGTTTCGTCGTGAATCATTATTTACACAACATATGATGCTCGGCGGGATGATCCTGCTTGTTCCACTTGTTTTTACCGCTTTAGTAGTGTCTGTTTTATGTTATTGGTTGCCACTTGATCGCATTGCATCGGCTGATATTGTACTATGGATAGCGGAAGTATTTTTGATGGAAATGTTTGTGTTTGCTGTTAGTGTTTTTGTCGGGATGCTGACAGGAATTTCGGTGCTTCAAGGTATATTTGCCTACATTTTATTTTTATTTCCAGCAGGAATTTTTGTTCTCGTATTAACGAATATGAGATATGTATTAGCCGGGTTTGCTGCTGATTATTATTTAAATGCTAATATAGAGAAAATCGTTCCATTTATTCGATTTATAGAGCTGAGTATGCGAGATTTTAGCTTACAAGAAGCGATAGGCTACCTCTTTTTAACAGGATTATGTATCGTCATGGCGTTATGGATGTATAGGAAGCGCCCTAGTGAAGCAGCCAATCAGGCGCTTGCTTTTCCGATATTGCGCCCGGTGTTTTTATTTGGGGTCCCTTTCTGCTTCATGCTTGTTGGGGGGATATACTTTAGAGAAGTAATGAATGGCAGCTTCGGCTGGATTCTATTTGGTTATATGGTCTTCTCCATTATCGGATTTTTGGTTGCGGAGATGGTGATCGAGAAAACATGGCGCGTCTTTCATAAATGGAAAGGATATGTCTACTTTTTGCTGCCTATGCTGCTTGTTGGCACTGTTCTTTATTTTGATCTGACAGGATATGAAAAACGAATGCCAAAGCTCGCCGATATTGAAAAGGTATACTTTGGTGATTCCGTGTCTCGATTTGACATAGATACGCAGCAAAGGGAAAATCATTCATTGATAGAGCAGCCCAATCAATTTTTAAGTAGTAAAGAAAATATTCAAAATGTATATATTTTTCACGAACAACTCATTGCCAATAAGCCGACACTGCCTTCACCGTTTGCCGATACTAAACGTGTCGTCATCGGATATGTTTTGAAAAATGGGGATCGCCTCATTCGAGTATACGATGTGCCTACCGATCCATACATGCCTTTTTATAAACAGATCATTGAATCAAATGAATATAAGCAAAATTACTATTTTATTTTGCGAGAAAAAGAAGTGGCGCCAATCCGTCAAGTAACTATTATGATGGGAGATGAAAGATTCAAAGAAATCGTGCTCAGCGATCCAAAGGAGATAAGCGGATTTATGGAAGGATTAAAAAACGATCTGAGACAGGAAAGTGCGGAATCCATACTGAAAAACCATGAATCATGGGGAACGATTGAGTTACTCCAAAGCGATGGAGATATTATTTATGTTACGTGGAAAAAAACATATGCCAATATCGAGAAGTGGCTGTCCCGGCAAAAATTACTTCCCAATCACAGGTAGCAACAAAAACGATTGGCTAAACTGAGAAGAGCAAAGAAATAAGGATCGACGGGTGTAGGTTTATGAACGGATCTGGAAGCGGCATGGCTCAAACTCTCGTCACACGTTTGTAAAACGAAGGCAAGTCTGCGGATTGGCCTTCGTTTTATTTTCTTCAAATGGGCGGATTGGCTTGTTATCCGCATAGTCGCTTAGGGCAAGCAGAAGCAATGATTTTCAGTGATCAGCGCGTCATCTAGCTATGAATGCGCTTAATCTTTGTTCAATGAGCAAAAAACAAACAAGGCCATAGCGCCTTGTTTTTATTGATTTTTGTTTAACATATCCACTAAGAAGTTTTCCACTTTGAAACGCCATGTAAGCGGGAGAGAAATAAAAAGCAAAATGAATGGACCGATTGTTTGCCTATTATATATACTATATTCAAATGAACATTTGAATGAGAGGATAAAATGGTTCGCGACATATGTGAAGTGTTTTGCTTTGATGAGAAAAAAGTAGCAGCTGTAAAGGGACAAGATTGAAGGAGTCGAACAGCTGTTTAAAGCTTTATCGGATGCCACTCGTTTAAAAATTGCTTATGCGCTTACATTGGAGAAAGAATTATGTGTTTGCGATGTTGTTCATATCATTGACGCGACCGTAGCAACAGCCTCGCATCATTTGCGCGTTCTTCGTGATATGGGGCTTGCTAAGCATCGAAAAGAAGGAAAGCTTGTGTTTTATTCGTTAAAGGATGAGCACCTTTATCAATTGGTATCGATGGCTCTTATGCATGTAGGAGAGGAGGGAGGAGATGGAAAATAGACATGTATATCGTCTTCAAGGACTTTCCTGTGCGAATTGTGCAGCAAAATTTGAACAAAACGTCAAAGCAATTGCGACGGTAAAAGAGGCGCATGTGAATTTTGGAGCCGCCAAACTGACCGTTATTGGCGAGGCCTCGATTGCAGAGTTGGAGAAAGCGGGAGCCTTTGACGGAATTCGTCTCATTCCAGAGCACGCCCAAACGCAGTCATCGGCGCCAGAATTTTGGCAAACACGGGCTACTGTATTGGCATTGATTTCTGCCTGCTTTCTTATGGTGGGATATGCAGCTTCTTTATGGATGAAAGAAAGCGAATGGCTTGCGGTTGGAGCATTTGCCTTAGCAATTGCTGTGGGCGGTTATGATTTGCTTCGAGTGGGATTGCTAAATTTATGGCATTTCCGCTTTGATATGAAAACACTGATGACAATTGCGATCATCGGGGCCGCGTTTATCGGAGAGTGGAAAGAAGGAGCCGTTGTTGTACTTTTGTTTGCTATCAGTGAAGCGCTGGAACGCTATGCAATGGATCGGTCTCGTCGTTCAATTCAGTACTTGATTGATGCCGCACCAAAAAAGGCGATGGTTCGCAAAGAGAATCAGGAATATGAAGTCGATGTTGATGAGCTAGAGATTGATGATATCATGATTGTTAAGCCAGGACAAAAAATTGCGGCAGACGGCCTTGTTGTGCATGGGACCTCAGCCGTTAATGAAGCGACCATTACAGGAGAATCAATGCCTGTTTATAAAAGTGTGAATGATGAGGTGTATGCCGGAACTATTAATGAGGAAGGGGCATTAGAGGTCAAAGTCACGAAAAAACGAAGCGAATCTATGTTGGCGAAAATGATTGATCTTGTCGAAGAAGCTCAAGCCGAGCGGGCTCCTGCTCAACAATTAGTCGATCGCTTCGCCCGCTATTATACCCCGCTGATTATGATGATCGCTTTTATTGTTGCTGTGACGCCTCCTCTTCTGTTCGGAGAAAATTGGGAAGCATGGGTTTATCGTGGATTAGCTGTATTGGTGGTCGGCTGTCCATGTGCGCTTGTCATCAGTACTCCTGTCGCTATTGTCACAGCCATCGGTCATGCCGCACGGCGCGGGATTCTTATCAAAGGCGGAATTTATTTGGAAGAAATGGGGAAAATCGCAGCTATCGCTTTTGATAAAACGGGAACTTTGACAAAAGGAACGCCAGAAGTGGCAGCTATCCGTTTATTTTCTGATCATGTCACGGAAGAAGAATGGCTTCAGATTGCGGCTGCGATCGAAAAATATTCTCAGCACCCCATTGCTTCAGCCATTGTGCGAAAAGCACAAGAGCGAGGCATTGTATTCACTGATCGTCAAGTGACGAATTTTTATTCGGTTACAGGAAAGGGAGCTTCCGCATCCGTGGACGGAATCACCTATTATATTGGAAGCCCGGCTTTGTTTTCAGAATATCTGTTATCGAAGGAGGTTCACGCTACCATTCAGCAGCTTCAACAGGCAGGAAATACGGTGGTTGTGCTGGGAAGTGAGCATCAGTTGCTAGGAGTGGCGGCCGTTTCTGACCAAGTTCGTGAATATGCAGCGGATATCATTCAAGAGCTTCGCAAAGAAAAAATAAAACAGCTGACAGTAGTCACAGGAGATCATCGGGTGACGGCTGAACATGTTAGCCACTCAATTGGCCTCACAGAAATACAAGCAGAATTGCTTCCTGAAGATAAGCTTCGCGTGATGAAAGAAATGAGAGAGAAATATGGTCGAGTGGCGATGATCGGTGATGGAGTTAATGATGCCCCGGCATTAGCAGCAGCCAATGTTGGAGTGGCGTTGGGAACAGGGGGAACCGATGTAGCTCTGGAAACGGCGGATATTGTGTTAATGGGAGATGATCTTCGCCAACTACCTTATGTCATTCGCCTAAGCCGTAAAGCGCTGCGAATGATTAAAGAAAATATTGTTTTAGCTTTATCTTTAAAGCTTTTGGCCTTAATTTTGATCGTTCCTGGATGGCTTACATTGTGGATGGCGATTTTTGCAGATATGGGAGCAACATTGATCGTGCTTTTCAATTCAATGCGCTTAATGCGAATATAGCGTGCAAGCCCTCTTTCCCTCATGGGGATGGAGGGTTTTTTTCCTTATGAAGTGTCCGTTTCTTCCGCCCAAATTCTATAGATTATATCGCATAATCCTTTTATGATTTTAATTTTATTATATTTTTTTAGAAGGAAACAACAAGAAATTTGTAGAATGAATAAAATAACGCTTTATCTAAAAATTATAGAAAAGGGCGGAATTTAAATGAAAAAAGAACATGTATATGTGTCGAAGAGTGAAGAAATTTTTCATAGGCAGGAAGGGATCATCATTACCAATCGTGATGCTAGAATTGTTGCTGTGAATGAAATACTGCTAGCCTCCATTGGCTACCGCCAGCAGCAATTGATTGGCCAGCCTGTCCATCTATTGTTTACGCAAAGTTATAGTATTTCTACCTATCATCTCATTTGGGAGAATGTTTTAAAGGAGGGCTATTGGGACGGAAATGTTCATTCGTATCAATTGCAAGACGGGCTCCTTTTAAGACGTTTAACCGTCTATGGTTTAGCGGATCATCATGGCCAAAACAATTTATTTATATGGAAGTTTTCTGACATATTGGAAATCGAGAACGTACTAAACGCTATTTATAAAATACCAATGATGGCTGTTGTTACATTGTATAAGGATATGACGATCAAGCACTGGAGCGAAGCAGCAGAATTATTATTCGGATGGAAAAAAGAAGAGATCATTGGCCGGCCTTTACTTTCATTATTTTCATACCATTTGTTTGATCTGGCTAAAATGATTCGTCAGACAGGGAGTGAGGGGCTTTTAGATTTGGAATGCGAAGCAAGAAAAAAAGATACAACGATGATGAATGTTGTTTTTTCAGTCGTTCCAGTCACGGACTCAGTTGGAGCAACGACAGGATATGTTATGACGATCAGGGATGTAACAAAGGTCAAACAAAAAGAATGGGAACAGCAAAAGAATTCAGAGCTGATCAAAAACATTCAGCAAAGCATATTCACTTCTCCGATTCAAACGAAGGATATAACGATGGATGCACTTTATATTCCATCGGAGGAATTATCTGGGGATATGTATGCTTGCTATCGAATTGATGAGGTTCGCTTTGGGGTTATAATAATCGACATTATGTGCCGCGGACTTTCCTCTTCTCTAATCATCATGTTATTGCGCTCACAATTAAGAGAGCTCATCCTTCGTGTTACTGATCCCGCTTGTGTAGCGACGGAGCTTGAAAAATATGTACAAACCCTATTCCCCGAGAGCTCTAGAGAAACGTCCTCACTGTTTTCAATGATTTATGCTGTAATCGATACAAAAAAGCAACAAATTGAATATATAAATGCAGGCCATCCTTCCGGGTTTTTATTAACTAATAATGAAATTATTGAGATGGATCAAGGAGGATTGGCGATCGGCAGTCCACTTTCTGTTCCATTTAAAAAAGAAGTGATTCATTATAATCAACAGGCAAGGCTTTTTTTATATACAGATGGAATTCTAGGGGAAATCGACCAGTCTCCATTATCCAGCATGATTCACATTCTTCATGATTTGAAGGAATATCGTTCTTTATCTGATCAACAATTTTTGCGACTGCTTGTTGATAAGCATATATGTGAGAACCGCCCGGCAAATGACGTGTGTATGCTTTCGATGACGATTGGCGAAGCCTCGACGGATTGATCAATAGATGTTGCTGCACGCGGCGAAGTGACTGAAAAGGGTAAAAAAGAGTACATAATGATCAGTTTGTCCTGTTTTTTGTTGTCATTCCTTGTTTTTTGAATAGCTGCCGCTGTTTTTTCAGCTGTGGCGCTGTTAGATAAGTGTTTCATGAGTTTCATCCTTTTTGTTGAAACTTTTTTTTTGTCTAAATTATATTTGTTGTACGTCTCACTGCTGGAACATTGCCTCATAAATCGTTTACTGCCGCTATTTCTCTCTGCTTCTTTTCACTTCTCTTCTGATATGTTCATCATAGGATTATTAATGAGGGACATGTATTCGTAAAAATGGTTTTATGGTTAGTGATTTCTAAAAAAATGAGGAGTGTATATATTTTTACGAGGAGATCACGAATCTAGTTTTTTTTGGTATAAGAGGATGATTGAGGAAATATCTACTATATATGCATAATCAGTTAGTGTATATACCACTGTATCAAAAAAATTGTAAAACCTCCACCATGCAAGTTAAAATAAAAGACACAACGAAGGGTGGGGAAAAACAATGCGCTATGTATTATCCTATTTAAAACCATACAGAAAATGGATGATAATAGCCTGGATGCTCATGTTGATTGAATTGTTTGTGGAACTGTGGCATCCGTTATTAATGGAAAAAATTATTGATAATGGAGTGATGAAAAATGACTTGCATGTCATTTGGAAATGGGGCGCTGTGATGGTTGCGACCTCTCTTCTTGCTTTTCTGTCTGGTATTGCCAATTCGTTTGCTGCCGCTTACGTTGGACAACAGTACGGATTTGCGTTGCGAAATGCGCTCTTTCAAAAGGTTCAGTCGTTTTCGTTATTTCATTTTTCCCAATTTCCAACGGCTTCTTTAATTACGAGGATGACGAATGATGTATCCCAAATGCAAAATATGGTATTTATGAGCTTGCGAGTGATGCTTAGGGCGCCACTCTTGATTATTTTTGGTGTAGTCATGGCGCTGTTTGTCCATGTGAAGCTTGCTCTTATTTTGCTCATTGTCGTACCGGCGTCGCTCGCCTTTTTACTTTTTATGATGAACAAAGCCGCTCAATTTTTTACAAAGGTGCAGCACATATTGGACCGTGTCAACAGCATTATGGGCGAAAATATCGCCGGTATAAGACTGATTAAGGCATGGGGGCGCAGCCTTTATGAGAAAACAAGATTTACCGAAACGAATCAAGCGCTTATGACGCGGACCATGACCGTTTTGCGACTTATAGAAACGATCACTCCTGTTTTGCTGTTGGTGATGAATATGGCAATCGTTATCATTTTACTCATCGGACGAGTGGAAATTCATACAGGCAGTGCAACAGCAGGGGAAGTCGTAGCGGTGATTAATTACACGACACGTATGACGGCTGCTTTATCGATCTTTACTTTTGTAACGACAGCGTTTTCTCGTGCCAAGGCATCAGGGCAGCGTATTGCCAATATACTGACAGCACCGGTTGATATGCTCGATAAGGACAAACGAGACGAAGAGCCTATTGAAGCAGGAAGCATTCAATTTGAGAACGTTTCGTTTCGATATCCGGAAACTGATGTCGATGTATTGCGAGACATTTCGTTTTCTATCGGTGCGCATGAAACGGTAGCGATTTTGGGAGAGACTGGTTCTGGCAAGTCTTCGCTGCTGCAGCTGATTCCTCGGCTATATGATGCTATGGACGGAACCATTAAAGTGGACGGAATCGACATTCGGCAAATAAGACAAGAACGCTTGCGCACAGCTATCGGCTTTGTACCGCAGGATATTTTGTTATTTTCGGGAACGATTCGCGATAACATTTGCTTTGGAATGGACAACGTGACAGAAGAAGAGATGATACAAGCCGCGAAAAACGCCCAAATTCATAATACCATTATGAGTTTTCCCGAAGGGTATGATACGATGGTCGGACAAAAAGGGGTGACTCTGTCGGGAGGACAAAAACAGCGTATTTCTATCGCTCGAGCACTTGTGCGCCATCCCAAAATTCTTTTGTTAGATGACAGTACAAGCGCATTGGATGTTCAAACAGAAGCTCAGTTGTTACAGGCATTAAAATCCTATTCATGCACAACTCTCATTGTCACTCAAAAAATATCAACCGCCATGGAGGCAGATACGATTATTTTGCTTAAAGACGGAAAATTGCTGGCGCATGGAACGCATGAATATTTGTTACGAACGAACGAGTTATACTCTAAGCTTGTTGAATCACAGCTTGGAAAGAAGGGAATTAGCGATGTTAAGAGCACCACATAGAATGATGGGAGTAAAAGAAAATAAGCGGAGCGTGAAAGAAAATGCTCAAACGCTGCGGCGCATATGGGGCTTTCTCGAGCATCAAAAGGGGCACCTAGCAGTTGTCATCGTAATGGTGATGATTAGCTCCGGTCTCAGCCTTCTTGGCCCATATATCGTGGGGAGAGCTGTCGATACATATATTATCGCCAAGCGTACAGATGGCTTTTGGATGGTTGTTGTTGCTCTTTTGCTTATTTATCTCGCTTTGTCGTTATCAAGCTTTTTACAAAGCTACTGGATGATTGGAATTGCGCAAAAGACGATTTACGCAATTCGCACTGAATTATTTGGACAATTTCATCAGCTTCCTATCTCTTTTTTCAATCAAAGGCAATCGGGGGAGCTAATGAGCCGATTGACGAACGATATTGACAATATGAGCCAAACGTTCAACAGTACGGTTATCCAAGTGATTTCAAGTACTCTTACGCTTATCGGAGCGGTGGTGGTGATGCTCCTGTTAAGTCCTCTCTTGACAGCGGTAACGCTGTTGATTGTGCCGATTATGTATGGATCTATGAAATGGATTACGAATCGAACACAAATGAGGTTTAAAGAGCAGCAGAGAAATTTAGGAGAGTTGAACGGATTTATTGAAGAAGTGATTTCTGGACAAAAAGTCGTTAAGTTATTTTCCCAAGAAAAAAAGATGATTGCTCAGTTTTTAGAAAAAAGTGAACAGCTCAAGCAATCGGGATTTTGGGCGCAAACCTATTCAGGTTTTATTCCCAAACTTATGAACGTGCTAAATAATATGAGTTTTGCCTTAATTGCGGGTGTCGGAGGAATTTTCGCATTTAAAGGAATGATTTCAATCGGAACGATTGTGATTTTTTCAGAATATGCCAGACAATTTACACGTCCGCTCAATGATCTTGCCAATCAATGGAATACATTTCTATCTGCATTGGCTGGTGCTGAGCGGGTGTTTGAAATTGTTGACCAAGACAAGGAAGAGGATGATGAAGCAGAAGCGATTGATTTGCCTGCTGTGCGCGGAAATGTTGAATTTCGCAATGTGTCTTTTTCATATGATCAAAAACGAAAAGCGATTCAAAATGTCAATTTTTCAGTAACAGAAGGCGAGACGGTAGCGCTTGTTGGACCGACGGGTGTCGGAAAAACCACGATTATTCAGCTTCTTATGCGATTTTATGATCCGGATCATGGACAAATTTTGATTGATGGTATAGATACTCGGCGAGTGAAGCGGTCCAGTCTTCGCAGCCATATGGCGTTTGTATTGCAAGATCCTTTTTTGTTCCAAGGAACGATTCGCGAGAATATTCGTTATGGCAGACTGGAGGCAACAGATGAAGAAGTGGTGGAAGCGGCTAAGTGGGCGAATGCGCATTCGTTTATTACAAAATTGCCAAAAGGCTATGATACCGTTTTACAGCCGGACGGCAGCGGTATTAGTCAAGGACAAAAGCAATTGCTGGCAATTGCTAGGGCAATGATCGCGAAACCGTCTATTTTAGTTTTGGATGAAGCGACAAGCAATATTGACACAATGACGGAACTGATGATTCAAGAGGCGCTTGAGCGTTTGATGGAGAAGCGAACCTGCTTTGTTATCGCCCATCGGCTCAATACGATTCAACAAGCTGATCGCATTCTTGTTTTGCGTGAAGGAACCGTGGTGGAACAAGGAACGCATGATTCCCTTCTGAAGGAAAAAGGATTTTACAGTGAGCTGTATTATCGACAATTTAAAAAGGACGCCATATAAAAGTCTTGCACGGCATATCCGTGCAAGACTTTTATCACCTCTCCATTCGTTTGATGAATGATTGGCGCCAATCTTCCGATAAGGCAGGCTCGGCAATAATGGTTTTCATAGCCGCTACATTCCTTTTATCAATATAATAAATAGTATTCACATCATGAATAGAGAGAGCAAGCGGGCTCCGATCGATTAATGTGAGAGGATCACCTTTCTGTATGGAACCTTCTTGAAGCACGCGAAAATAAAAGCCTGTGTAGCCGGTTTCTTGAACTTTGAGCGGCAGATCCTTTAACCCGTGGCGTTTAGCTAATTTAAAACACGGCTGACGCGGCTGTGAAACTTGGATGACCGCTGTACCGACCTCATATACATCGCCGATGCAGACTTGGTTTTCCGTCAACCCAAAGAGAGTCAAATTTTCCCCAAATGCACCTGGGGTGAATGAGCGATGATAGACTTGCTCCCAAAACGAAAAATGTTCAGACGCATAAGCACAAATCGCTTTATCCGGCCCCCCATGGTGAATAAGATCCGCTTGTCCATCGCCAATGCAATGGGTTTTTGTGACAGTGATGGGCCCATTCACTGGCTGTTTATAAATTCCAGTAGTCAGAGGCTTTTCGTCAATTGTCACCGTTTGCGGCATCCCGATATTAATTGAAACAATGTGCATCATTTTTTCCTCCTTGTCTGTCAAGCTATGATATAGACGTCCATGACAAAAAATGAGATCATCATCGGAAGGGCGAAAACCCCTTTTGTTGAAATGGCTTTCTTTACTTGCGCTGACGAAAGGAATTTTTTCAGGATAGATGAAACGGAGTCTTGTTGATTGTTTGTGCCTTTCGGTAGAGTTCGTGCTATCTTTTGAGTTTTGTCTGGACGGCACTGCTTTCCGATCAACAAACCAATTTGTAAAGCAACTCGCTATTCTTCTGTCGCGTGAGCGCGTGAATCGCTACTTTTGTCAATTGGAAATATTTTGTATCCGCTCCGTTCTTTTTTCTGTATGTATATCAACAATTTCTATGTTTAACCGCGTTTGTTTCAGTTTTCTGCATTTTCTATTATGCTTGTTTGCTGATAGAAAGTCTACTTGTTTTGATGACAAACGCATGGTGTTTTTCTATGAAAAAAGATCCTTTGCTGAATGCAAAGGATCACATGTGCATGAGCTCTTTTTCGGAGGTCTCGGTTTGGCTTGGCTGTTGAGAATTTCTCGTGAATATGGATGAAATCGTCTGCTTAATGGTTTCCACGATATGTGTGCATCGCTCAAAAATAATCTCTTTGATAGTATCGAGCTGTCTCATTATTTTATATTGCGATGCTTCTTGGGCTTCTAATCGTTTGATGACCGTGTCATGAAACACACCTTGAAGCTCCAGCTTTTCTGCTAACTTTTGATATAGCTTTTCTTGTCCCTCCAAGCGTGCGCTCAATCCTTGATACAGCTCGTCTTGAAAGGCGATTTGTTGAGCCAGTCTTTTCATTGTGTTTTCCTGAACAGAAAGGGAATCAAGAATCGCTTTCTTTACGGTTTGATCGTTTTCGTTCATTTCTTGCCATTGGGCATATAAATGTTCATGCTGTTGCTGTTGCAAGGAAAAAGAGTGCTGAAGCTGCTCCATGGAAGCGGACAAATGCTCATGAAATTGCTGCTGTTCATTCAACAACTCTTCGGTTTGAGGACGCCGATGATGAAAAACAGGAAAGGTAGCAGAGCTGCTTGGATCAGCAGGCGGCGTGGCTTTTTTATGCAAATAAATAAACGACATGCTTCTCCTCCTTTCTAATAAAAATGAAGTGCATCCATAGTATATGCATGTGCTTGTTTATGCGTTTATAGAGATTTCGCTTGACATGTTAGCATTTGCTAGTGCTGTTTATAGGGGGGACAATGTTGCTGCACAGAATCGGGAATGGGTCTGAAAGGGGCGTGTTCCTTTTTTGTTTCGCATCCGTATGGCCGAAAGGCAAATCACATGCTTCTTCCAACTGTGGATGTTTTTATAGGCACAGGATTTGTAAGGAAAAAAGAAGTCTGTTATAATCGAAGAAAAATACGACATTGCAGAGAGGATGTGGAAATATGCCTGCGGTTGAATCAGCAATGTTTCCATTAGGAAAGCAAGCGCCGTCTTTTGCTCTTGTCAATGCGATTGATGGCAAGATCGTGCGGTTGGAGGATGTGAAATCTGATGTGGCGACTGTCATCATGTTTATTTGCAACCATTGCCCGTTTGTTAAGCATGTGCAGCATGAATTGATCCGTCTCGCTCACGATTATCAGCCAAAAGGGGTGTCGTTTGTTGCCATCAACTCGAATGACGCCGAGAAATATCCGGATGATTCTCCGGAAAATATGAAAAAAGTCGCTGAAGAGTTAGGATATCCGTTCCCTTACTTGTTTGATGAAACGCAAGAGGTAGCGAAAGCATATCAAGCGGCATGCACGCCAGATTTTTATATTTTTGATAAAGAATTAAAATGTGTGTATCGCGGCCAATTGGATGACTCAAGACCGAATAATGGCATTCCTGTTACCGGTGCTTCTATTCGGGCGGCCTTGGATGCCCTCCTAGCTAATCAGCCCGTGTCTGAACAGCAAAAGCCAAGCATCGGCTGCAGCATAAAATGGAAGGAGTAAAGCTGGCTCGAGCGGCCAGCTCTTTTTTATTTTAGCCGTTTACTTTGATAATAAGGCAGGGAGAGAGGAATGACGGAACAAACGTGTCGAGTGTTTGTATACGGAACGTTATTAACAGGTGAAGTGAATCATGAAATTGCGGCTCCTTATTTGCAAAACGTGAAGCCTGGAAAAGTAAAGGGAAAATTGTATGATGTCGGATCATATCCGGCCCTTGTAGTGGATCAGGAGGGGGAAGTAGTTGGTGAATGGCTGACTATAACGATAGATGGAATTCGAAGGATGGATGAGCTGGAGGATTACGAGGAAGGAAGAAATGATAACGAATACGAGCGCGTATGGATTAGAGACTGTACTCAGGAGATAGAGGGATATGTGTACGTCTACCATCCTGACAAGGCCCTCCACCTTCCTTTGATTGAATCGGGTTCATGGCGCCAGCATCGTCCAAAAAAGAGGAATGCGTAAAGGGAAAAGTGACTCTTGCTACATCAACGGGTGATTAAAACATTCGTAAGCTCATGAAACGAGGCCATCCATTTAAGAATAATGCGGAAAACGTAGGAGCAGTGCTGTATAAACTATATAGATACAACTGGATGTATCAACAGTTGTTTAGACTATAACTGATTTCGACGGTAAGGTGATCGAACAACTCCTCTTCCTGATAACTAAAATCATCTGAAAATGGCTGGTTGTTCGTTTTTTGTCGTGCAAATGTGTGGTGAAAGCCAATCCACAGATTGTCCCCTGATCTGTCCACTCCTCAAAAGGTGGCCGCTCCATCTTTAAGGTGTATTTCATTAGATGCAAGTGATTAAGCGAGCATATAGAATGAAGCGGAAGACGAAATCGTATGGAGAAGATAAAAAATGAATGATAAAACACACTTGACAAGTAGGAATACTTGGTATTAATGTATTAAATAATGAAAAAATTCAAACAGGTAAATGCTGATCAGACAAACTGAAGGCACTTTATGGTTGGGGAATGCATATCCGACAATAAAGTGTCTTTTTTGTCTATCAAAGGGAGGGATGTAGGAAAACTTAAGAACGCTTTTCTGAGCAAAAGATAAACATCGACACATGAAATAAATGATTTTGCAAAGATTAGGGGAGGTTGAAGATCATGAAAAAGCTGATTGTATTTATCATTGTTGGGTTTATCGCCCAACTGATTGATGGCTCACTTGGGATGGCTTATGGGGTGACTTCGACGACACTGCTTCTTGCTTTTGGAATTGCGCCTGCTGTTGCTTCGGCATCTGTACATTTAGCTGAGGTGGTGACAACCGCCGCTTCTGGAGCTTCTCATTTAAAATTTGGAAACGTAGACCGCGATATGGTGTTAAAGCTGATTATTCCGGGATCGATTGGTGCATTTGTTGGCGCCTGCTTTTTAAGTAATCTGCCTGGAGATTTAATTAAACCGTACATTTCTACTTTTTTATTAATTCTTGGACTTTATATTATCTATCGCTTTTTATTTCTTCAATCGTCTCAAGAAACGGAACGAGTGCAAAAGATGTCAAATAAACAGCTGGTTCCGCTCGGACTGTTAGCTGGTTTTTTTGACGCAACCGGCGGCGGAGGATGGGGACCGATCGCAACACCTGTCCTTTTAGCGAAAAAAGGAGTAGAAGCCCGCAAAGTCGTGGGAACTGTTGATACATCAGAGTTTGCGGTAGCCGTGTCTGCTACGCTTGGATTTTTCATTTCTTTAGGATGGGAGGAAGTGAACTGGTTTTGGGTCGGTACGCTCATGCTAGGAGGAATTATCGCAGCACCGATTGCTGCTTGGATTGTTAGAATCATGCCTTCCCATTTGCTTGGCGTGCTTGTCGGAGGATTAATTGTGTTAACGAATGCACGCACATTGCTTCACTCTTGGAATGTAGCGGAAAATTTGTATATGGTGGTTTATAGCATCATTATTGCCGGCTGGGTGTTTTCGGTTTGGTGGGCCATCCGCAATCATAAAAAGAGACTAATATCGGATCATTTGGCTTCGTAGCCTGTGATGGATAAATGTTGGAGATAAGTTCATTCCTCTGTTTGGGGAAAGCCTATGTATATCGAAGGGAGTGCCTTCCCATTTTAGCGGCGTTATTCAATGTAACGATCTTAATCCAATGGAATGTGTCAATATTTCCCCGCATATGAGCGGACAAGGAACTCACTGCAACAGTCGTCTTTCTGACCAAGTGATGTGTCTGAAAACGGTTGATTGTTTGATTCTCGGTCATGCTTGGGTGTGACCGAGACACCTGATCGTCGAAAAAAAAGGAGATCTTCTGTTTATCTTCAAAGCCAACCTTTTACTCAAAAGGTTGGCTTTTATAATAGGAAGAATGAATGAATATACAAAAAAATGAAAGGTTATTACACTTGACTACAATCTTTCAAACATATAAAAACAGATGATCAAGAAAACGCTTTCTTAAAAAATTATAAAAATACAGAAAGATTTATAAAAAAAGTGATTGTCAAAACGGGAATGTTTCAATATAATAAAATCATGTTAGAAAACTATACGCACGAATGTGAGGTTATGTAACATGTCTAAGGTGTTAGTTTCGCAAGTGAACAATGATACGGCAGTTCTTGAACAAATTAAAGAGACGATTCAACAAAAACATGTAGAGCTTTTACATTTGCAATTTGTAGATATTGAAGGAATTTTAAAGCATGTGACGGTTACGGTTGAGCAATTGGATGATGTGGTCAATGGAAAAATCATGTTTGACGGCTCCTCCATTAAAGGATTTTCGCCTATAAACAAATCAGATTTGTATCTTCTTCCGGATCTTAACACATTTGCTGTTTTGCCTTGGACGGTAGAAGAGGGATATTCGGAGGCGCGTTTTCTTTGCTCTGTAATGAACCCAGATGCAACGCGATTTGAAGGAGATCCTCGTAACGTATTAAAGAAAACAGTCGAACGTGCGGCGCAGCAAGGGTATACGATTTCTGTCGGTCCGGAATTAGAATTTTTCTTATTCAAAACGGATGAACACGGAAATCCAACGACACAAACACAAGATAATGGCGGTTATTTTGAACCATCGCCAAAAGATCTTGGGGAACGCGTTCGTCTTGAGATTTATCGAGCATTAAAAGCGATGGGCTTCACAATCGAAGCCTCACATCATGAGGTGGCCGAAGGACAGCATGAAATTAACTTTAAATACGCGGATGCATTAGGCTCTGCTGACAATGCTACAACTTATAAATGGGTAGTGAAAACGATTGCAAGCAAATATGGATTGCATGCTACTTTCATGCCAAAGCCTGTCTTCGGCATTAACGGATCAGGAATGCACGTCAATATGTCATTATTTAAAGATGGAGAAAATGCATTCTTTGATCCGAGCGATGAAAATCAGCTTTCAGAAACAGCATATCAATTTATCGCTGGTTTATTAAAAAATGTGAAAAGTTTTGCAGCGGTCACAAACCCACTTGTCAATTCCTATAAACGTCTTGTTCCGGGATATGAGGCACCATGCTATATTGCGTGGTCAGCATCCAACCGTTCGGCGCTTATCCGGATCCCGGCTAAACGCGGTGTAGCGACACGTGTAGAGCTTCGCTGTCCAGATCCAGCGGCCAACCCTTATTTAGCGTTTGCTGTGATTGCGGCAGCTGGACTTGATGGTATTGAAAAAGCGCTGAAAGCGCCAGCTCCGATTGATGAGGACATTTTTCATATGACAGAAGAGCGTCGGGAAGAGCTTGGTATTGAAAATCTTCCAGCAAGCTTAGGAGACGCTGTGTCTGAATTTGTAAATGGTACGATTGGACGCCAAACGCTAGGTAATCACGTATTTGATGAATATGTAGCCATAAAAAATGAGGAATGGAATAGCTACCGCACAGCTGTGCATGCATGGGAGCTTGAACAATATCAAGGAAAGTTTTAAGAGTGCATAAATTATGGAGAAAAGCAGGCGATTTTTGCCTGCTTTTTTATTTTTAAAAAGGAATAAGAGAGAGCAGGGAAATGGCTGAAATCTTAGCTTGTCTTTCATAAAAAGTCTAAAAATTTTAAAAATTACTTGAGAAAACGCTTACGTAAATGTTATAATTCTTGTAAACCGATTTACAAAACCGATTTACAAGCCTTAAACGAAGAGGAGACGTTTGAAAGCGAGAAAAGTTTCAATTTTTTCGGGGGGGGGGGTGGCTCTCTTTCATGATGACACACGAGCTATAAATATAAGGGATGGATATGGAATTCAATGGCCCGCGTTCAAACAACAGCAGTATTTGGACTCTTATCACATGTCTGCATGATGAAAGCAAACTTATAAGATTTGTCTCTGACTGATCATCGATTTTTCAGTGATCTTTTCTTCGATTTTCAAGCTGCCTTTATATGGCTTGGACGGATCTTTAACAAAAATACGAAAATCGCAGAATCAAGAGGATGAGAAAGGGGAGAGAGGATGGATGTTGTCACGTTTGGAGAAGCGATGGTGATGTTTGTTGCGGAGGAGCCTGGATCGCTTCAGCAGGTGAGCCGCTTTCAGCGAGCGCTTGCCGGGGCGGAGGTCAATACGGCCATCGGGTTTGCTCGATTAGGGCTAAAAAGCGGGTGGGTCAGCAAAGTTGGAAATGATGTGTTTGGGAACTATATTCTCGAGCAGCTACGTCAGGAACAGGTGAACATTGAGCAGGTCCACATCTCTGCTTCTTTTGCGACAGGCTTTCAGCTAAAAGCAAAAGTAAGTGAGGGAGATCCAGAAGTACAATATTTTCGAAAACATTCAGCTGCCAGTCATTTAAGCGTGGCTGATTTTGACGAAGCCTATTTCCGTTCCGCTAAACATCTGCATATGACAGGGATTCCTTTAGCCCTTTCCAGCTCCATGCGAGAATTTGCCAAGCACGCGCAATCATTTATGAGAAAAGAAGGAAAAACGATATCGTTCGATCCTAATCTAAGACCTGCATTATGGACAACAAAAGGCGAGATGATTCGAATGGTTAATGAATATGCTTTTAAAAGTGATTACGTTCTTCCGGGAATCGAAGAGGGAAAATTGCTAACGGGCTATACAAAGCCGAGCGATATCGCTGATTTTTATTTAAAAAGAGGAGTGAAGCTGGTTGTTATAAAATTAGGAAGCAAAGGGGCGTTCTATAAATCTTGCGATGAGGAGGGATATGTTCCGGGATATCGAGTATCGAAAGTAGTAGATACTGTTGGGGCTGGAGATGGTTTTGCTGTAGGGCTTATCAGCGGAATTTTAGAAGGAATGCCCGTTTTCCAAGCGGTGATGCGAGGAAACGCGATCGGAGCTTTAGCTGTTCAATCAATAGGTGACAGCGACGGCTATCCTAATCGAAAAGAGTTAGACAGCTTCATGCAAAAATATCATGGGGAGGATGCGGCATGCAGCGTACAATAGCGAAATCGCGCTGGTATCGTTTAATTCCGATTGTTTTCATTACGTACAGTCTAGCCTATTTGGATCGTGCCAACTATGGATTTGGCGCGGCGGGAGGATTGGCGGAGGATTTGCATATTTCCGCAGCGACATCTTCATTGCTCGGCTCGCTGTTTTTTCTTGGTTATTTTTTCTTTCAGGTTCCTGGTGCCCATTATGCCGAAAATAAAAGCGCGAAAAAGCTGATTTTTTGGTCGCTCATTCTTTGGGGAGGACTTGCGAGTGCCACTGGCATCGTCAGTAATATCCAGTGGCTTATGGTCATTCGCTTTTTATTAGGAGTGGTAGAAAGCGCTGTCATGCCTTCCATGCTTGTATTTTTAAGCCACTGGTTTACGAAGGAGGAGCGTTCGCGAGCAAACACCTTTTTGATTTTAGGGAATCCTGCAACAGTGCTATGGATGTCTATCTTATCAGGGTATTTAATTGAAGCAGTAGGCTGGCGCTGGATGTTTATTGCTGAAGGCGTCCCGGCCATCATATGGGCTTTTATTTGGTGGAAGCTTGTCAATGATGAACCAAAAGAGGCCAAATGGTTGACGGATGAGGAAAAACAGCAGCTGCAAGCTCAATTGGAGCGCGAACAGCAAGAATTAACGCCTGTAAAAAATTACAGTCAGGCATTCCGTTCAAAAACGGTCATATTATTGAGTTTGCAATATGCGCTTTGGAGCATTGGGGTGTACGGATTTGTCATGTGGCTTCCATCTATTATCCATGCCGCGCCTAATATGGATATTGTCAAAACGGGCTGGTTATCATCTGTTCCTTATGTGTTGGCGATTATTTTCATGTTCGCCGCTTCCTACTACTCTGACAAACTGTTAAATCGAACCATATTTGTATGGCCGTTTCTACTTGTTGGAGCGATTACCTTTTATGCTTCCTATATGATTGGCACAAGCCACTTTTGGATCTCCTTTTTTTTACTGGTAGTAGCAGGAGCAGCCATGTATGCCCCGTACGGACCGTTTTTTGCGATTATTCCTGAAATCTTGCCTCGCAATGTTGCTGGAGGAGCGATGGCCTTAATCAATAGTATGGGAGCGCTCGGATCGTTCGTCGGCTCTTATATTGTCGGCTATTTGAATGGGGCCACGGGAGGATTTGGAGCCTCGTATATTTTTATGGCAGGATCTTTGTTCTTCGCCGCGATCTTCACGATGATGGCGGTGAAAGGACAACAATCCCTCAAAAAGAAACATGTGCCTGAGCAATGGGAGGTCCATCAAGCACACAAATGAAAGGCTATCATTATTATACGATAAAAATTGCATATTTGCACGATGACGGCACAATAACCAGAAATAGACGGTTGAAAGGCTAGCGAGGAAAAGAGAATTTGCTTTTCTTCCCATGTGCTGGATAGGCCAGTTTATTCTTGTTAAAATGGAAATAATCGAAATTTAGCGAAGTTTATAAAAAGGAAGAGGGGTTATGAAAAGAATAACAATGGCAGATGTAGCCAAAGCGGCAGGGGTATCAAAAAGCACGGTATCGCAATTTTTAAATAAACGATATGAGCATATGGGAGAAGAGACAAAAGAAAAGATTCGTGAGGCCATTGAACGGCTTGGCTATCATCCGAATTATATTGCCAGAAGTTTAAAGCAAAAACGGACAGCCATGATCGGAATTATTGTTGCTAATATTATGCATAGCTTTTCGACGGAAATTAGCAGAGCCATCGAAGATTTTTGTCATGAGCATGATATGCATGCCATTGTTTGTAATGCAGACGACGATCCGGTTAAAGAACGGAAATATATTGAGATGCTGCGAGCAAGACAAGTGGATGGGTTAATCCTTTTTCCGACTGGCGGCAATCTTGAGTTGTACAAACAAATGGAGCAGGAACGTTATCCAGTCGTATTTGTAGACCGCAAGATTTCAGAAGTCAATATCCGTACCATTGTTGTGAATAATAAGGAGGCAACCTATCAGGCGGTGGCCCATTTGATTGAAAAGGGGCATCGAGACATTGCCATAATTACGCCACCGCTAACGATTTATCCGCGCATGGAGAGAATGAACGGTTATAAGCAGGCGCTAAACGACTATCGCATTCCCATCAAACAAGAATATATGATTTCAACAGAAATCCAGCGAATGATTTCCGAATTAAGCCGTTTATTTGCATTGCCGGACAAACCAACGGCATTAGTAGCGGGGAATGATTTATCCTTTTTTGAAGTCATGAAATTTTTAAAAGAAAACGGTCTTCGCGTTCCAAATGATGTGGCCGTCGTTGTATTTGACAATATTCCTTTTGCTAGTTTTTCTGAACCGACAATGACCACAATTGCTCAACCGGCATATGCGATGGGGAAAAAAGCGGCCGAGTTGCTGCTGCAGCAAATTCATCATCACGAGGAATTACCCGATTCAAGCTTATACACTTTCCCGTGTACATTGATGATTCGTGAATCTTCTAGCAGAGCACCTATATAGATATAACTTGGCATACATTGTCGCATAGAAAAAGCCGCCTTGATGGGGAAAGGAGAAGGAGGATGTACATTCAGCTTGCGCTTGATCGAATGACAATGGATGAAGCGATTCATGTAACAGAGGAGGTGTATCATGAAATTGATTGGATTGAAGTCGGCACCTCTTTAATTAAAGAATACGGTGTTCAAAGTATTGAAAGGCTGAAAAAAGAGTTTCCAAATAAACTGCTTGTGGCGGATATGAAAACAATGGATAACGCGGCATATGAATGCCAGATGTGCTTTGAAGCGGGAGCTGACGTAATGACAGCGATGGGAGTCGCGCCGAATATTACCGTGAAGACATGCTTGGATGAAGCAAAAAAGAGAAAGAAAAGAGTCATGATTGATTTATTGAATGTCCATGAAACGCTTCTGCCGTCATTGCTAGAATATAAGGAAGCGATTTTTTGCCTTCATGTAAGCAAGGATGAACAAGAGCTTTTTGGTTTCAACGCAGCACGGTTCCCTATGTTTTTGGAGGAGATGCAAGGACGGACATGGGCGATTGCCGGAGGAATTTCCCTTGATTCTCTTAATATGGTGAAGCAGCTGCAGCCCTATGTCGTGATTATCGGTTCTGCCATCACAAAGGCAGAGAATAAACAGAAGGCGGCCCAAACACTGAAACAAGCGATTTTTGCAAGGAGGAGTCATGGATGAACGATCCCCTTCAATTAATCATGAAAGAGATCGAACAGGCGCTTGGTGATTTTCAAACGACTAATATGGAACGGGTGGTAACGATTCTTTCCTCTGCGACACGAGTTTTTGTGGCAGGAGAAGGACGTTCTGGATTGATGGCAAAAGCGTTTGCGATGCGCCTTATGCATCTTGGCGCCGATGTTTATGTAGTTGGGGAGACGATCACGCCGTCGATACAGAATGGAGATGTATTAATCGCAGTGTCTGGTTCAGGTGTAACCAAAAGTACCGTTTGGATGGCGGAAAAAGCGAGGCAGCTTGGCTGTCCAGTGCTGGCTTTTACGACTGATGTAGCCTCCCCGCTTGCTCAAAAGGCTTCCTGCATAGTTTATGTTCCTGCAGCGACTAAATATCGCCGCGATCATGAAAAAGCAAGCATACAGCCGTTAAGCTCTCTATTTGACCAGTGCATCCATATTATTTTAGATGCCATTTGCCTGCAATATGCAGAAATGAAACAGGTTGAACACAAACAAGCCTTTAGCCAGCATAGCAATCTAGATTGAACACTCCCCCCACCTCTGATTCGCTTAGAGGTGGGGATTTCTTGGTTAGAGATGATGAATGTGCCATTGAATGCCGTTTTATATCTTTTTATAGAGATTCTTCACTTATTTTGGTAAAATATTTAGAAAGCTTCAATAGGGGATGGGAGATGAATGTATGCAGACGATCATGGATTTAGGAAATGGAATTTCGCTAATTGATGTATTCGATGTCGGCTGGACTGAGCGTACCGGTACATATGTGCTTCATGAAGAAGAGCTGACGATTATCGAAACGAGCGCCAGCCCATCGATTCCGCATTTATTAAAAGGTCTAGAAGCTTTAGGATTGCATACCGCTGATGTGCGCAATATTATTGTGACGCATATTCATTTGGATCATGCTGGCGGTGCGGGACTGTTGCTAGAAAAATGCCCCCATGCAAACATTATCGTTCATTCGAAAGGAAAGCGCCATTTGGCCGATCCTACGCGATTAATTCAAGGGGCAAGAGCGGTGTATGGAGAAAAATTTGCTGAATTGTTTGAGCCGATCATCCCGATTCCGGAAGAGCGCATTGTAGTAAAAGAAGACGGGGACACACTTCAGCTGAGCGAGCATCGCACTTTAACGTTTTTCAACACTCCTGGACATGCGAATCACCATTTTTCCATCTATGATTCTCGGAGCAAGGGAATTTTTACAGGGGATACGTTAGGGGTATTTTACCACCAGCTGCTGGAATACGGACTGGAGTTGTATTTGCCTTCCACTTCACCAAACCAGTTTGATCCCCATGCGATGCTTGCCTCGGCAGAACGGCTCGAAGCCTTAGAACTCGATTATGTTTATTTTGGTCATTTTGGCATGTCTAAAAATCCGAAGGCTGTATTTGAGCAGCTGCGCTATTGGCTGCCAAAATTTATTGAAATAGGAGAACACGTGATGGAGAAACAGTCCACCCGTGATTTTGAAGAAAAAGCGAAGGCGGTGACTCAAGGTCTGTTGGGGCTTGTAGAGCCGCGTTTAGCCGAACATCATGTGCCGCGGCAGGCTCATATACACTCTGTGCTGGAGCTGGATGCTAGTGTTTGTGCGATGGGAATTATTGATTATTTGCAAAAACGATTGGGTCAATAAAAGCGGCTGCTTGATGCGCCGCTTTTTTTCCATTATGCATCGTTCTATTTTATAATGAAAGATAGTACAGTGTGCTGCGAAAGGATGATCGTGGGAAAATGAATATGGTAAAAGTAATTGCGGTTCTTTCTATCATTGCAGGAGGCTGCTGGCTTTTTGGGCTTGGCTTGACCGTTTACGACCAATTTTTTCAGCCAGCTGCTTCACTGTCGACACATCATCATGCAGAAGAAACGACTGATGAGGACCACCGTTTGCAGATTGTGGCGCTTGGTGACTCATTAACCCGGGGAACAGGTGATGAAACAGGAAAGGGGTATGTTGGCTACGTTTTGGACGAGCTGCGGACGAAAACGAAGCAGCCGATTCAGCTGACAAATTTGGCGATCAAAGGACAGGTGTCGGAGCAGCTGCTGCAACAACTCCAGCAAAATGAAGTACAGCGCCAATTGAAGCAAGCGGACTTTGTATTTATGACGATCGGCGGCAATGATTTGTTTCAAGGAGGAGAGACGCTGCAAAATCTCTCAGCTGAGCACCTAAACCGAATAAAAAGCGTTTATTTGCGTCATTTAGATGCCATTTTCCGAACGATTCGATCGGTGAATCCAAACGCGGTTGTTTTTTATATTGGGCTTTACAATCCGTTTAACCAGCTTGATCATGCGGAAACTACTTCAGCGATTGTGCGCCAGTGGAATTATGATTCAGCCGAAGTAGCGGCGCGTTATCCTCATATTATTGCTGTTCCAACGTACGATTTATTTGAATTGCGTGTCAATGATTATCTTTATAGCGATCAATTCCATCCAAATAAGGAAGGGTACAAGCTGATCGGCGAACGGCTGTCTTCGCTGATTACATTTACGAAGGAGGGGAAAAAATGACGCAGACGCTCGTTGTTGAAGATTTGCAAAAGAAAATCGGAAGAAAAACGATTATTAAAGGTCTCTCATTTTCGTTAAAAAAAGGGGAAGTATTTGGTTTTTTAGGCCCTAATGGAGCGGGAAAAACGACGACGATTCGTATGCTTGTCGGCTTGATTAAACCGTCAGCAGGCCGAATTACGATTTGTGGATATGATCTTCAGCGTCAATTTACGAAGGCCATCCGTCATATTGGCTGTATTGTAGAAAACCCTGAACTTTACCCTTATTTAACTGGATGGGAAAATTTAGAACATTTTGCTCGCATGCTACCGGATATTTCGAAAGAACGAATAACGGAAGTAGTCAAGCTTGTAGGATTGCAGAACCGTATTCATGACCGCGTTCGCACCTATTCATTAGGAATGAGACAGCGTTTAGGTATTGCTCAAGCGTTGTTAGGAAAGCCATCTGTGCTGATTTTAGATGAACCGACAAATGGACTGGATCCGATCGGCATTCGCGAGATGAGGGAGTTTATTCGTTTTTTAGCCGAAAAAGAAGGGTTAAGTGTGCTTGTTTCTTCTCATTTATTGAGTGAAATTCAGCTGATGTGTGATCGGGTAGCGATTCTGTCAAAAGGAAGCATCATTCGCATCGATACAGTGGACCATTTATTAAAGGAACAAGCGCGGGTCGTTTGGAAGGTAGAGCCGCTGGAACAAGCAAAAAAACAATTAGAAAGCGAAACGGTGATTTTATCAGCACAGGCTGATACATTGATTACATATTATGAAAAAGAGAAATTGGCAGCATGGAATGAAAGATTAGTGCAAGCAGGTGTTAAGGTGAGCCAAATGGAACCGAAGTTGCCGACACTGGAGGATTTATTCATTGAGCTGACAGGAGGAGAGACGATTGACTGATCTTGTCTATAATGAAATGTTAAAAATTATCCGTAAAAAGCGGTTATTCATTATTGCTGCCATTACCGCTGTTCTTGTGGCTTTATTTACATATGCGCAATTTAAGCATGTACAGGATGTGCAAAAACGGCTCGGCACGGCCGATTGGCGAACACAGCTTCAGCAGCAAATTATTGATACGCAAAATCGCTTGAATTCAAGCGGCATTGATGAAGAATGGCGCAAGTTTTTACAAATTCGTCTTCAGCAGCAACAATATTATTTAGACCACAACATTAATCCGTCGGCGCCAGGGGCTCCGACTTTTATGCGCACCTTTGTTGAAAACGCTATCGATCTGTTTCTTCCATTGATGGTGATGGTCGTAGTGGCTGATTTAGTTTCTTCAGAAGCAAGCGGAGGAACGATCAAATTATTGCTCACAAGGCCAGTAAAGAGATGGAAAATCCTATTAAGTAAATATATCGCGATGCTGTTGTCGATCTCCTTTATTGTCCTATCGCTTGTATGTCTCTCATGGCTGATTTCTGGCGCTGTATTCGGATATGGCGGATGGAATTTGCCGCTGTTGACAGGGTTTACAATTCAAGGAGAAGAATTGAATACAGCCAATGTCCACTTAATTTCTCAGTGGAAATATTTATTGATGGAGCTGGGGCTTGCTTGGTTTGTAGCTGTTGTTGTAGGAACATTGACATTTATGTTATCCGTATTAATTAGAAGCACGGCGGCCGTGATGGGAGTCATGCTGGCAGCCTTGATTTCTGGCGCTATTTTAGCGAACATGGTTTCTTCTTGGGAATCCGCCAAATACTTTTTTATGGTCAATTTGCGTCTGACAGACTATATTAGTGGAACAGCGCCGCCGATTAATGGAATGACGATCGGATTTTCGATGAGTGTTCTAGCTGTATGGGGAATCGCTGCCTTGCTTATCGCTTTTTTCGTTTTTGTTAAGCGTGATGTTTATTAATCCATTTTTTTTATAAATACAGCTTGAAATGGAACGAATCTTCTTAAACAAGCCGGCTGTCAAAATAAAAGAAAGCTCCAAACATTTTTTATCTATAATAGGAGAAAAGGGAGGGATGAGAATGGATGGAAAGATTCAAAAGCTAAAGCAGCGAACTCCGTCACTGCTCGGCATCGAGCAGTTCGCCCAATTTGCCATTCTGCTGCCGTTGATAAAAAAAGAGAAAGACACTCATCTGTTATTTGAGGTTCGCTCACTTCAGCTTCGGCGACAACCTGGGGAAATTTGTTTTCCAGGGGGCAAGGTCGATCATGACGATGAGAATGAACAAGCGGCTGCTATCCGTGAAACGTGCGAAGAGCTGGGAATCGAAAAAGATGCTATTCATGATGTATTTCCGCTTGATTATATCGTTTCCCCATTTGGGATGGTCCTTTATCCGTTTGTCGCTACTCTTGCTTCTCCTCATTTAATAAAGCCGAATGAATCGGAAGTGGACGAAATCTTCACGGTGCCGTTGTCGTTTTTTTATGAGACGCAGCCAGAGATTTATCATGTGCAGCTTCAAGCGTGTCCCGATGCCAATTTTCCTTTTGATAAAATTCCAGGAGGGAAAAACTATCGTTGGCGTCCGCGGCAAATCGATGAATACTTTTATTATTATGAAGATAAGGTCATTTGGGGACTGACGGCAAAAATTGTTCATCATTTTATTGAGCTTCTTCGGTCAACGGAATAGCCATAGAAACGTTTGGGCAGCAAAAACCCAAACGTTTTTGGTTTACATCTCCATCGCTTTTCTTGCCGCTATGCTTTGTCGCTTTTGCTTTCCGCTTTGAACTTGAGCATAAATAACACCAAACAGGACGAGTGCAGCTCCAAAGTATCCTTTAAGCGGCAAAACCTCTTCTAAAAAGATGTAGCCGAATAAAGCAGCAAAAACAGGTTCAAGTGAAAAAATTAAGCCGGTATAAGTGGCTGTCGTATATTTTTGAGCAACTGTTTGTACGACAAATCCAATTGCGCTGCAAAATATGCTTAAGGAGAAAATGGCGATCCATGATTCTATTTGAGTTGGAATACTTGGCGATTCAAACAAAAGCGAGCATAAGGCTCCAAGACCTCCGCAAAAGCCAAGCTGCAGGACGCCAAGGGCAATGGAGTCAACGTTTTTGGTCAGCTGCCCGGTCATCATAATATGAGCCGCATACGATACAGCTGTCATTAGGCAGAATATATCCCCTTGGCTTATCGCGAAGCCGTGGTTTAATGTTAACAGTCCGATTCCGCACATGGCAGCGCCTGCGCCGATGATGACTCGTTTTTCTGGTTTTTTCTTTAAAAAGATAGCAGAAAACAGCGGAACTAATACAACGGTGAATCCTACTAAAAAGCCCGCATGTGAAGTAGAGGTGGATTTTACGCCCACTGTAACGAACGCAAATACGAAAAATAAGATGGTTCCTAGAAGGGCTGCTCTTTTTACAATTTTTCGGTCAAGCTGAAGCAGCCGTCGATAAAAAATAAGGGACGATAAGCAAAAGGCAATGCCGAATCTCCAAGCAATCAAGCTAAATGGTTGAATGGAATTCAGCCCCATTTTCATAAATAAGTAAGAAGAACCCCAAAATATCGTAATCAAAAATAGCATGACATTTGCTTTCATTTGACTCATCGGTTGACCCTCTCCCTAAATTGTTGAATGGATTGTTTGATGAATAGTATACATGTACAATGAATATAAGAAAATTGAATCTTTATCATATTTTTTATGAAAAAAATTCATGAAAAAGGAGCACAATGGATGTCGTTGACTAAGTTTGAAATATTCCATGCAGTAGTAGAGTTTGGCAGTCTTTCGAAAGCAGCGGAGGCTCTTCGTTTAACTCAATCGGCCGTAAGCCATGCCATCGCGAGCTTGGAAGCGGAGTGGGGATTTTTGCTTTTACAGCGAGACCGATCGGGTGTGCGTTTAACAAGCAATGGAGAGCAAGTATTGAAATTAGTGCGAGAAATACTAAACTGGAATGAAAAATTAAAACAGCAGGTCGCTGCTATTAACGGATTAGAGGTTGGTATGGTGCGAATCGGCACTTTTACTAGTGTTTCAGCGCGCTGGCTTCCCGGGGTCATTCGCATGTTTCATACGCACCATCCTTTGATCGAGATTAAACTGTTAGAAGGGGATTATGACGAGATTCGCCATTGGATTTCCAGTGGAGAGGTAGATTTTGGTTTTTTATCTTTAACAGCTGCGAAATCTTTAGAAACGATCCCTTTAAAGAAGGATCGAATGGTGTGCATGGTTCCACGGCAACACCATTTATCTGGAAAAACATCGATTCCACTCGAGCAGCTCGAAGAAGAGGAGTTTATTATGCCAAAATGGGGATACGACCATGATGTGAGAACCATATTAAAGGAAAATCGCGTGTTTCCGAAAGTGAAGTATGAGGTGGTAGAGGATCAAGCGATTATAGCTATGGTACAGCATGGGCTTGGCATCAGTATTTTGCCAGAAATGGCGCTTTTTCGAATGCCAGATGATCTTTGTACCATCCATTTAGAGGGAGATTATTACCGGACGATTGGCATCGCAGCGTCATCTTTCTATCACCTTTCTCCTGCCTCCAAAACATTCATTCATTGCGTTCAATCATGGCTTCGTTCACAAAGCTTGCTAGATTTTTAGAAAAATTGACATGAAACTAAATGGTTTCGTATAATCAAAATGAAACTATTTGGTTTCGAAAAATAAAGCTGGAGGACATGAAAATGAACATTGGAAATCGTTCTTCGTTAACGGATATTCGCCGAACAGTGAGATTAAATGCCCCTATTGATCAAGCATGGAAAGCGGTAGCTACCTCCGAAGGTCTTGCTGTTTGGTTTATGCCGAATGATTTTCAACCGATTGTCGGCCATCGATTTCATCTCAACGCTGGTCCGTTTGGAATGTCACCGTGCGAAGTAACCGAAATAAATCCGTCGCACCGACTTTCATTTCGCTGGGGAAAGGACTGGGTTTTGACGTTTGAATTAAAGGAGATAGCCAACCAGACAGCCCTTACATTGATCCATTCTGGATGGGATATGGACAAGGAGACAGAATTTGGAGAACGTCACACCATCGTACGCGACCGAATGGATCAGGGCTGGGGGAAGCTGCTTGCATCATTAAAGGACTATTTAGAGGCATAAGATGTCAGCTTTATCAAAAAAGCATGATGTGTTCCAAGCCATCGCTGATCCTACTCGGCGAAAGCTATTAAACTTGCTGGCGGATGAGGAATTATCTGTTACCCTTATCAGCAAACATTTTCCGATTAGCCGTACCGCTGTTTCGAAGCATTTGCGTATTTTGGCGGAAGCAGGTCTTGTTCAAGAGAGGAAAGTCGGGCGGGAAACGCGGTATCGTTTAGAACCGACTCCGCTTCTTGAACTGAAGAACTGGCTTGCTTTTTACGAACGATTTTGGGATAACAAACTTGTAATGCTTCAACATTATATAGAACACGATCGAAAAACAGATGTATAATAGTAGAAAAAGAGCGAAAATAGAGCCAAGTCGAACCACACTAGCTCTATTTTCAGGAAAGCCAAAAACTCGCGATGGCGACTTTTTCCTGACCGCTACCTTTTAGCCGCACATTTAGTGTACTAATTGGTGGACATCCATCCGGTGTCGTGACGTTTGTGGTTTTTGAATTTACTGCTGCTGGTTTAAGGCGCGTCTGATGTGCATATGTTTAATCATTTTTTACATGGAAAAATGACAGGACGTGAGTTCGATGAATCAGAAAAAAGGAAGGATCATTTTTCACGTTGACTGTAACTCGTTTTTTGCCAGTTGTGAAATCGCTCGTCAACCCGAATTAAAAGAAAAAGCAGTCGTGGTGGCTGGAGATCCGAAAGAACGGAAAGGAATTGTTCTGGCTGCTAATTATGTTGCTAAGCAGCGTTATGGCATTTATACGACAATGACGCTTTGGGAAGCGAGAAAAAAGTGTCCGGAGCTGGTTGTCTTGTCCCCTGATTTTAGTTTCTATCGCAAAATGAGCCAGGAAGTATTTCGCTTTTTAGCCTCTTTTTCTTCCGTTCTAGAACTTGCTTCGATCGATGAAGGCTATTTGGATATGACAGCATGTGAATGGCCTAGGCCGCCGCTCGAAATAGCGGAACGGATTCAAAAAGGATTGCTGCAGACGCTGCAAATTCCTGTCAGCATTGGGATTGCGCCTAATAAATTTTTAGCTAAAATGGCGAGTGAAATGAAAAAGCCACTGGGAATTACTGTGCTGCGGAAGCGGGAAGTCCCAGTGAGACTTTGGCCTCTTCCGGTCCAAGCGATGCATGGAATCGGTGAACGAACGGCGCAAAGACTGAATCACATGGGCATTTTTACAATTGGCGAGCTTGCAAAAGCAGAGATGCCTCTCCTTCAGCAGTCCTTCGGAGTAAACGGTATTCGCCTTAAGGAGCGGGCGAACGGAATCGATGATCGTCCGGTGGATCCCGAAGCGCGGACGAAAGGGAAATCAGTTGGAAATTCTACCACTCTTTCGCAAGATGTGACGGAGGAACGAGTCCTTTTCGATGTTCTGCGCCGTTTAGCACAATCGGTTAGTCAGCGGATGAAGCAAAAAGGTGTGGTTTCTGCGACTGTTCAAATTATGGTCCGTTACCGTGATTTTCAGACGATTACACGCAGCAAAACATGGGAATGTCCGTTTCAAGAGGCAGATGAAATTTTTCAATATGCCGCATATCTGTTCAAAAAGCATTGGAATGGAAGCGCTGTAAGACTTCTTGGAGTTACGGCGTTGGATGTATTTGATCAAAAAGAGGTGGTTAAGCAGCTGGATTTATTCCATTTTGAAGAGGATGCGAGGGACGAAGCGTTGTTGAATACAGTGAAGCATCTTCAGAAGAAGTTTGGTCAAAACATTATTCTTCGTGGCTCTGAACTGCTTCATAAGCCTGACAAATAGAAACGGGTTAGAGAAGAGGAGATGCGTCTCTTTTCATATCGTAGGCAAAGTCCATTTTGGCTTTGTCTACCATCATTTTCAGCATCTTTCATGCAGGGCGAAGGCATTGATCAAAGTAAGTATGAGAGGAGCAGAGATGCATCTTCTTTCATTTTGGGTCAAGCCATAATCATTTATTTCGTTAATGAATAACAAGTAGACACATGGGATGAGTCTCTCTCACCTACCCTCCGTATAAGAGGGGGAGGCTTTTCGGTAGATGATGTTAAAAGAAGCGAGCAAAGGAAGCGGGGGTCATCACATTTTCACCTTGGAGAAAAAATAGAACTCTTCGTTTGCATCTTATACCCATTACGGGTATAATGTAATTGAAGAAGTTGCTGAATATGAAAGAAGGGATGACAATGGAGCATCATGATCATAAAAAGACGATGCGCACCGAGCAGGAAATAGACGATTTGCTAAAGCGGCTCAGGCGCATCGAAGGACAAGTGCGCGGGGTACAAAAAATGATTGAAGACCATCGCTATTGCGTGGATATTTTAGTGCAAATTTCCGCTATTACGGCTGCGCTAAACAAAGTGGGATTGAACCTGTTAGAAAGACATGTCAGCCATTGCGTGGCCAAAGCGATTCGCGATGGCAACGGAGAAGAATCAATCCGAGAGCTCATGGATGTTTTTAAGCAATTTGCGAAATAAGGGAGGAAGGGCCATGAGTCAACAAAAGCATGTAACAATGAAAATTACAGGGATGACATGTGCCGCTTGCTCTAATCGAATTGAGAAAAGGCTAAATAAGATGGATGGGGTACAAGCTACGGTGAATTTGGCGATGGAAACGGCAGCGGTTCAATATGATTCCTCCAAGCAAACCCTTGCAGATATTTCCGGCCAAATTCAGAAGCTTGGATACGGTATTGCTTACAAAAAAGCGACATTCGATATTGAAGGAATGACATGTGCCGCTTGTGCAGCAAGAATTGAAAAAGGATTGCAGCGAATGGATGGCATCGCTGATGTCGCGGTCAACTTGGCGACGAATCGTGCTGTTGTCGAGTATTATGAAGGAATGGTGACAATCGAACATATCGTAGAGAAGATGAACAAGCTTGGCTATAAAGCGCAAATTCAAGATAGCAAGCACAAGTCTAAGCAAAAGCAGCACCAAAAACAACCGCTGCTTTTTGTCTCTATTGCCTTATCGTTGCCGCTTCTTTATACGATGATGGCGCATCTGCCGATCAGCACAGGCTTGCCGATGCCATCATTATTGATGAACCCATGGTTTCAACTTTTTTTAGCTACTCCAGTGCAATTTTATATCGGAGCTCCTTTCTATATGGGGGCGTATCGGGCGCTGCGCAACAAGAGTGCGAATATGGATGTACTGGTCGCTCTCGGCACGTCAGCGGCCTACTTTTATAGCTTGTATGAAGCGGTACAAGCCTTTATACATCCTGGGTACGTGCCAAGTCTCTATTTTGAAACAAGCGCGGTATTAATTACGCTTGTACTTGTCGGCAAATACTTTGAAGCGTTGGCAAAAGGAAGAACGACAGAAGCGATTACTAAACTATTGAGCTTGCAGGCAAAGGAAGCAATTGTGCTCCAAGATGGTCAAGAAAAGAGAGTGCCGATTGAGAAGGTGCAGGTTGGTGATCTTCTCCTTGTCAAGCCTGGAGAGAAAATTCCAGTGGATGGACTTGTCGTTTCTGGATCATCGTCTGTCGATGAGTCAATGATTACCGGAGAATCGATTCCTGTTGATAAAAAAGAAGGAGATGTTGTCATCGGAGCTACTATTAATCAACAAGGGGCACTAACGATTCGGGCAGAAAAGGTCGGAAAAGATACGGCACTTGCCAATATTATACGAATTGTTGAAGAAGCGCAAGGCTCCAAAGCACCCATCCAGCGCCTTGCGGATGTGATTTCGGGAATCTTTGTTCCCATTGTGGTCGGCATTGCTTTAGTAGCGTTTGTCATCTGGTATGCTTGGGTGATGCCAGGAGATTTGCCAAAAGCGCTTGAAGTAGCGATTTCTGTACTTGTCATTGCGTGTCCATGCGCTCTCGGTCTTGCTACTCCGACGTCCATCATGGTCGGGACAGGTAAGGGAGCAGAGCAAGGCATTCTTTTTAGAGCGGGAAAATCATTAGAAATGGCTCATAAGATCCATACCATTTTGTTGGACAAAACAGGAACCGTGACAAAGGGAAAACCGGAGGTAACCGATATCCTTGTGCTGCAAAATGAAATGCTCAGCTATGCCGCTTCTGCTGAAGGTGTTTCTGAGCATCCATTAGCACATGCTATTGTCGAATATGCGAAGCAGCAACAGATTCCGCTGAAGCCTGTGGACTCTTTTTCCGCTATTGTCGGCCATGGTCTGAAGGCGTTGGTCGAGGGGAAAGAGGTAATCGTCGGAACGCGCAAACTGATGAAGGAATACGGAATTGCGTTTTCCATGTATGAAGAAAAGCTAGTTGAATTTGAAAAGCATGGAAAAACAACAGTGATGGTTGCCATCGAGGGACAGTTGGCTGGTGTAATTGCCGTCGCTGATACTGTAAAAGCAAGCTCAAATGAAGCGATTCAAGCACTAAAGCAGCTCGGTCTGGAAGTATGCATGGTGACAGGAGATAATCAACGGACAGCAGAATTCATTGCTCACCAAGTGCAGATCGATCATGTATACGCAGAAGTGCTTCCAGAAGAGAAGGCGGATCTTGTCGCGAAACTGCAAAAACAAGGGAAGCAGGTGGCGATGGTCGGTGACGGCATCAATGATGCGCCGGCTCTGGCGAGAGCGGATATTGGCATAGCGATTGGCACCGGTACCGATGTTGCCATTGAAACAGCGGATATCACATTAGTTGGTGGAGATTTGCGCCATATTCCGAAAATGATCCAGCTGAGCCACAAAACAATGAAAAATATTCGTCAAAACTTATTTTGGGCTTTATTCTACAATTCAATCGGCATTCCGATTGCGGCGTCCGGTCTATTGGAGCCATGGATTGCCGGCGCCGCCATGGCATTCAGCTCCGTTTCAGTTGTGGCGAACGCGCTTCGCTTGAAGCGTGTGAACATATAAAAATAAAAGGGAGGAATTCATCATGACCGTTACATTGCAAGTAAAGGGAATGACATGCGCACATTGCAAAGCCGCTGTGACGAATGCTTTGCGCGAGCTTGAGGGCGTGCAGCGCGTGGAGGTACACCTTGAGAAAGGAACAGTGGATGTTGAATATGATGAAGCAACAGTGAAGCTTGAAGCGTTAAAAGAAGTGATTGAAGAACAAGGATATGATGTAGAATCATAATTTTGCGCGGCATCTTCTCATTTGAGAAGATGCTTTTTTATGCTATTATTAGGACATTTTTCTTTTTTTGTTTTTCTATTATGATAGAGATGTAAAGAAAAAAATGGTAAGGAGGAAGGATCATGAGCAAAAACGTATTAATTGTCGCAGGTGATGCGGTGGAGGCGCTAGAAATATACTATCCGTACTACCGGTTGCTGGAAGAAGGATATCAAGTAACGATTGCTGCTCCTAAGAAAAAGAAATTGCACACCGTTGTCCACGATTTTGCTAATTGGGATACGTATGTGGAAAAGCAAGGATATTTGATCGAAGCGCAAGCTGCCTTTGCTGATATTGACCCAAACGATTATGATGGATTAGTGATTCCAGGCGGACGTGCTCCTGAATATATTCGGCTTGATGCGGATCTTCAGCGAATTGTTCGCCACTTTTTTGAAGCAAACAAGCCCATTGCTGCTATTTGTCACGCTTCGCTTATTTTTGAAACGATGCCAGATGTAGTCAAAGGTCGCAGTTTGACAGCTTATATTGCCTGCAAGCCAGGGATGGAGGCATTAGGGGCAACCTATGTATCCGACCGTACGATTCATGTTGATCAAAACCTTGTTTCTGCTCATGCTTGGCCAGACTTACCAATTTTTATGCGCGAATTTATCCGTTTACTTCAATAGAAAAAGCAGGATTCTAGATTGTAGACAAAGCCAAAAGACAGGCTTTGTCTACAATTATACATATTCAGCATCCCCGCATAAAAGCGTTTGTCAGAAGTCTGAATCCCCCTTATCTTAAAGGGGGATTGTTATGGGAAACCCATATCGTAACATCCAATTCGTCTGTTTTGCATGGTGATTGCGAAACAGAGCTTGATGCCGGGCGGCGTGAGAACTTTCCTCTTGTTAATGTCCAGATGAGACGGTTGCGTCTGTTGAACGAGAAGCTTTTGTCTTAGGAATAGAGGTTGCTAAATATACGCCTGTTAGCACAAGCGCACCGCCGACAAGCTGTGGCATGGAAAGTGAATCGCCTAATAAAAAAATGATCAGTGCGGTAAAAACGGCAATAAAATTTAAGTAGATGCCAGCATAGCTTGGTCCTACTTTTTTCACCGATACATTCCAAAACAAAAATGACAAGACGGATGGAAATAGACTAATATAAAGAATCCCGATGCTGCCGCCCTTGCTTAGTTCATGTAATGAAAAAGGATGAAAGAACATAAAAGGAAGAAGCGCAACAATGCTAAAAAACACTGAGAAAGCTGTGGCTGTAATAGGCGGTACAGCTAATTTTCTTCCCATAATCGAATAAAGCGCCCAAACTACGCCAGCTAATAGCATCATTAAATCACCAAGGTTGTAGTTTGCTTGAAAAATGAATAGCAAATGTCCTTTCGTTAAAATAAAGAGGACACCGATCAGTGAAACAGCAAAACCAAATAAGTTCATTAGGGTGATTCGTTCCTTCAATAAAAAATAGGAGAACATCACGATAATGGCTGGATTAAGGGCATTGACAATGGCCGCATTCATTGGCGACGTGTATTGAAGCGCCCCATATAAGAGCAAGTTATAACCAATAATTCCGAGAATGCCGTTGACAAGCAGCGGCAGCCACCAGCGTTTCAACACCTCGGTGTAACGCGGACGTTCCAACAGATAAGTAAGCGGAAGAAGGAAGATCAAGGCAATGCACCAGCGAATAAATGTCAGCCATAAAGGTCCCGTTTCTTTAATCACCTGTTTTCCGACGACATAATTGCCCGCCCAAAACAAATTAGCAAGCAGCAAAAATAATTTTTCCCTCAGCGGATTTTCCTCCTTTACTATCTGTCTTATATCCTGTATTTTTCTTGTTTTACATATGTTTATATATATAAGTTGGAATGGCTTACTTAATAGATAGAGTCGACCGATCGTCAGGAAAAGGGATCATCGTCTGTTCACATTCCAATGATTTTTTTGTTCATTGAGACATTTTGGTGCTAGCCTTTTTTTCTTGGAATCGTTAATGTTTTCCATTCTGTAGATGTTAATTGCTTAGCGATATAAACAATCTGGCCGATATGGTACGAATAATGATACATTTGCCGTTCAATGGCTTCTATCACTGAATGCGGTTCATGGCGAATCGTAACCGTGCGCAGCAGATCGCTTTCGCTAATGGTGTTTAATGTAGTCAAAAAAGTATGCCATCCTTTTTCCCAACATATTAAAACCTCATCTCTGGTTGTGAACTCATTTATAAATTCGTCGTCCCGGTTTCTATTAGGTTTTTCACCGTCAGAATGAAAAAAATTCGTCCAGCGGGAAATCATGTTTCCGCTTATATGCTTGACAATGACAGCTACACTATTGGTTTCTTCATTAAAGGTGTGGAAAAGCTGATCGTCAGACAGCTGTTCCATCGCTTTCTCAGCTGTTTTTTTCATATCCATAAATCGGTCCTTAACTACTCGCAAATATTCTTGAGCAACGTTCATAGGCTCGCCTCCCTGGTTATTTTTATTCTCTTTGCATGAGCGATGTTCCTTTTTCACTTCGTTATGAAAATGTAAAACCCCGCTTCGCGATGGGGAAGCGGAGTTAGATTTAATGGGCAGCTGATGCTGTGTCGATATGCTGAAGATGTCTGCGCCCTGACAAAATAGCGGCGACCCCACAAGCGACCACCAATGCTCCAACATAAAAAGGAACGTGCGGATTATACCATTCCGCTAGCTTGCTAGCAAGCCATGGACCGATTGCGCCAAAGACAAAGCGAATAAAGCTGTAGGCAGCAGAAGCAGTAGATCGTTCCACTGGAGCCGCCAGCATAACGGCCGTTGTCATCAGCGTGTTATTGACACCTAAAAACGCACCTGCGATAACCACAGCGCTGATTACGGTCATTTGCGAGGATGTCCAAATCCCCATAACCAAAAGCGTCAGCGCGAAACATAGTAGCATCGCACTCATAGAGCCCACAGTGCCAAAGCGGTTTTGGAGCTTTGGGGCAACGAAGACAGAAGTAATGGCGAGCAGCAGCCCCCAGCCAAAGAAGACGAAGCCGAGACCATGCTCATTTAAATTCATAACAAATGGTGTATAAGCCATTAAAGTGAAAAAACCAAAATTATAGCAGAGTGCGGCAATTCCTAATGTGAATAACGAACGATATCGCAGCGCTTTAAAGGGATCGGCTAGAGAGGTGCGTGTTTTAGGCTTCGGCAACTTTGGCAATAAGATGACAATGGACAGAAATGCCAATGCCATTAAAACACCAACGCCTAAAAAAGGACCTCTCCATGAGATCGAACCTAATTCGCCGCCTAATAGCGGTCCGACCGAAATGCCGAGGCCAAGGGCTGCTTCATATAAAATAATGGCTTTAGCTGGTCCGCCGCTAGATAAGCCAACAATTGCTGATAAAGCCGTTGCGATAAATAGGGCATTTCCAAGTCCCCATCCTGCTCGGAATCCGACAAGCTGTTCAATCGTACTTGACAGCCCGCCGCAAACAGCAAAAATGACAATCAAGAGAGTTCCTGATAGCAATGTCCATTTTGTTCCTAAGCGGCTTGAAACGAACCCAGTAATCAGCATAGCCAGTCCGGTAATCAATGTATAGCTGGAAAACAATAATGAAACCTGGCTGGGAGAAGCATGCAACTTACTGGCAATGGCTGGTAGAATCGGGTCGACAAGACCTAATCCCATAAATGAGATGACACAGGCAAAGGCGACAGCCCATACGGCCTTTGGCTGGTCGAGCAGTCTGCCGCTTCGGGATTGAACCTCTGTTTCGATTGGCGTAGATGCGGATTTCATACTGGATCCCCCTTTATGAAATGACTATTTTGATAATTCTTCATCAATCTTTACGATCGCTGCTCGCGCCCGTTCGCGAAGCGTAACTAATTCCGTTTGAACAGACATGATTTTATGAATTTTCTCCTCGATCATTTGGAGCTGGTCGTCAAGAAGATGGATAATTTCTATTAATTTTTCTTTTCGCTCTCGCGGCTCGGTTACTTTTTTGTAATCCGCTCGCTGATTTTCTAGTGTGTCTCTGAGAGAAAGGAAGTGGTGCAACTCCTGCAATGAAAATCCGAGCACTTCTTTCGCTATCGTGATCTTTTTCAAAAACTCGACATGATCCTGTGTATAAAGTCTCGTACCTCCTTGGCTGCGGGGAGGAGGGGGCAGCAGCCCAATTTCTTCGTAATAGCGAATCGTTCGTTTGCTAAGCCCGCTTAATTTGGCCACTTCGTCAATTTTTAATAATTCCTCCATTTGAACATAGACCTCCTGTCAATTAGCCATTATATATAAATTTAACGTTAACGTCAAATTTATACATAAATATTATAGATAAATTAAGATGGATAGATATTAAAATATAATGTTAACGTTATATTTTATATAGTATGATGAGAAGTATGAGAGAATGCCCATAGTGAATGATTGCGCCCAAACAAACCGTCATGATGAATAGAAACCCCTCGCCGTTAACAGGAACAAAGGCGAGGGGAATGAATCATCTAGAAAATAGCGGGCATAAGCTATGACATCATTTCTTTGGCGATAAGCTCAAACGATCGAAGCTTGTCTTGAAAATCATAAGTAATGGTAACAAGCATAATTTCATCAGTCTTATATGCTTTGCTTAAATCGATTAATTGCTGCTTCACTTGACTTGGCGTTCCAACAATCATTCGCTTACGGTTTTCTTTTATGCGTTTGATTTCGAACGGGCTATAAGAATAGGCGGCAGCCGTTTCTGGGCTTGGAGTGCCTGTTGCTTTCATGCCTTGTTCAATCATTAAAAGAGAAAGGTCTAAGCTAGACGCGATCCGTTCCGCTTCTTGTTCTGTTTCGCCACAAATCACAAAAGTAGCGACCATGCTTAATGGCTGTGATAAATGGCGGGAGGGAATAAACCGCTCATGATAAAGCTGGGTATAGTACTCTCCTCCTTCTCCATTAATGAACCGTGCAAAGACAAACGGTAATCCTTTTTGGGCGGCTAAGATGGCACTTGCAGAACTGGATCCTAGCAGCCAGACGCTTGGAGATTCTTGAATATGAGGAGTAGCCTTTAACCCATAAAAGGGGTGAGCGCTATCAAGATCATCATGCAAGTAGCCGAGTAAGTCATCAATTTGCTCAGGGTAGCGATCGACATTTCTTGGTCTTCCATCATGCAAAGCCATGGTAGCCAGAGGCATGCCTCCTGGGGCTCTTCCCAGACCTAAATCGATGCGGTCTGGATAAAGACCTGCTAATACCTTAAAATTTTCCGCTACCTTATAGGCGCTGTAATGCGGCAGCATCACGCCGCCGGAGCCGACGCGAATGCGATTGGTTTTTGCTGCGATGTGAGCAATTAAAACTTCTGGAGAGGAGCCGGCCAAACTTTGTGTATCGTGATGTTCTGAGACCCAAAAACGAACATAACCCAGTTTTTCAACAAATTCAGCAAGCTTTGCTGTATTCGAAAGAGCCTCTTCTGCTGTCATTCCTTGTGAAATGGGTGATTGATCTAACACACTTAATTTTAAACGCATCGAATAGTTTCCTCCCTTAAAAGCTGGTATTTACTATTATTAAGCGGCTATAAGAATATGTCTATTGATCTGCTTAGCAAGCGGACGTCTTTACTGTATATATCATGAACGAATAGGAGTGGCAAACATTCATAAACGGAAGGAAGAGGAGAGTTGAGTGATTGGCTTTTCCATTATCCATATGGCGTCCAAATTGGTCATGATCTGTTCATTTTAGAGACAAAATTCGTGCATCAATTGATCGCTATAAATGACAATGGATTTCTAGCATTTGTTCCCTATTTCTTCTGATGACTCGAAATGTTGCTGCTTTTTCATTGATAGGGACTTGTCAATCTGAATCTGTATAGTGGCGCACTCATAGGTAGTTTAGCAAAAACGATAGGAGTCAATTTGTTACTTCCCCGTTTTATTGTATACGGTTATTCTAACTTGGTTATACTACAATTGAGCACGGTGGATATGCCAGTGGCACTCCAGCATATCATTACATAGCATCATCATAAAAATTTGTTCTCCTGTATATCAATGGGCTATAGCCAAGCGGTAAGGCAACGGACTTTGACTCCGTGATGCGCTGGTTCGAATCCAGCTAGCCCAGCTATCTCAATTGGAGCCATTGCGATTTTCTTCTTTACATTACATTTTGTTTGTAAATTTTGTTTCTAAAGAAGAAATAAGCATGGCTCTTTTTATGTTTTTTTTATATAATGAGTACGGACGAAAAGTTAGAAAAGTAATAAAAATCAAGTTATTTGGATTTTCGTCTAAATCGTAGTAAAATGGAAATGAAATCGGTTTATCTTCCATTTCAAGTGTGTAGATATTTGAATTCAAGAAATGGTTTTGTGTCTCGCTTGTTGATGGAAGAATTCGTAATCAGTGCTGGAGGGTTATCTAAAAATGAACACGCTTAGTGACAGTAGCAGAAGTCCATGGGAAAAATTTCACGGTCCAAATCTCGGATACGTCATGGAGATGTATGAGCAGTATGTGCAGGATCCTAACTTGGTTGACGAAGAGCTAAGGAGCCTGTTCGACCGTTGGGGACCGCCTGAGTTGGCGGACGCAGGTCGTTATGACAACCAAAAAAGCATAACGGTTGACTCTTATGTTTCGTCAAGTGCATTGGAAAAATGCGTCCAGGCTGTTAAGCTGGCGGAGCATATTCGCGTTTTCGGCCATTTGGATGGAAAAATCAATCCGTTAGAAACGGAGGAACAACGTTCAAAGGCACAAATAGATCTGCAAAAGTTTGGGTTGACGAAAAAGGATCTTTTATCAATCCCAGCTTCCATTATAAGTCCATATTTGCCTAATCATATAAAAAATGCGTTTGAAGCCATTGAATATTTAAAAGAAGTTTACACATCTAAACTTACGTTTGAATTTGGCCATGTTCAGGATGAGGAAGAGAAGAACTGGCTTTTGCGGATGGTAGAATCAGGGGAGTATCGTCCGGTCGTTTCCAACGAAAAAAGAGTCGAAGTTCTTAAGCGTTTGACAGAAGTGGAAATTTTTGAGCAATTTTTGCATCGGACATTTGTAGGACAAAAGCGTTTCTCCATTGAAGGGGTTGATACGCTTGTTCCGTTGCTCGATGAAATCATTTCTGAGTCTGTACAAAAAGGCATCCAATCGATTAATATTGGAATGGCCCACCGCGGTCGTTTAAATGTTTTGGCACATGTGTTAGGAAAGCCGTATGAGATGATTTTTGCTGAATTCCAGCATGCGCCAAATAAAGAATTGATCCCATCTGAAGGATCGATCGGAATTACATATGGATGGACAGGAGATGTGAAATACCATTTAGGGCTTGATCGAAAAATTAAAAAAGAAAATACGGTTCGTGCTGTTATCACTTTAGCCAATAACCCAAGCCATTTAGAGTTTGTCAATCCAGTGGTGGCCGGTTATACGAGAGCTGCACAAGAGACTCGAAACAAGCCTGGTTTTCCTGAACAGGATGAAAATAAAGCGCTTGCTATTTTAATTCATGGCGATGCCGCATTCCCAGGTCAGGGGGTCGTCGCAGAAACGTTAAATTTAAGCCGATTAAGAGGCTATAAGACGGGTGGAACGATTCATATCATCGCTAATAATATGATTGGATTTACGACAGAAAGCGAAGATTCTCGCTCTACCAAATACGCGAGCGATTTGGCAAAAGGCTTTGAAATTCCGATTGTTCATGTGAATGCGGATGATCCGGAAGCCGTGCTGGCCGCTGCCCATTTAGCCGTCATTTATCGGCAAAAATTCAAAAAAGATTTCTTGATTGATTTAATCGGCTATCGCCGTCACGGTCATAACGAGATGGATGAACCAGCTGCGACCAATCCATTAATGTATCAAATCATTCGCAAGCACCCGACGGCTCGCAAGCTTTATGCAGATCGTCTGGAACAGCTTGGAATTATCTGTTCGGCAGAAGAAGTAAATCGTTTTAGAAAAGAAGTAGAAACAAAACTGCAATCCGCTTATCAAAAAGTGGCCAATGTGAAAGAAGAGCTGGATTATGAAATGAATCCGCCGGAAGTAGCGGAAAAAGGCATTCCAAAAATTCATACAAGCGTACCAGCTGAGGTTTTGGAGCAAGTGAATCGCGAGCTTGTACAATGGCCAAAGGGTTTTCGTGTATTTAATAAGCTTGAACGGATTTTGCAACGTCGCATTCATGCTTTTCAAGAGAACAAAATCGATTGGGCTCATGCGGAGGCGCTTGCGTTTGCAACCATTCTTCAGGAAGGCATTCCGATTCGACTATCAGGACAAGATTCAGAAAGAGGAACGTTTGCCCAACGCCATTTAATTTTACATGATGAAAAAACAGGAGAGAGATTCTCGCCATTGCATCAATTGTCTGAAAGCAAGGCCTCTTTTGCGGTGCATAACAGCCCGCTATCTGAGACGAGCGTGCTTGGCTTTGAATACGGCTATAACGTTATTGCCCCAGAAACGTTAGTGATATGGGAGGCTCAATTTGGAGACTTCTCCAACTCAGCACAAGTCATTATCGATCAGTTTATCTCGTCTGGAAGAGCGAAATGGGGACAAAAATCGGGGCTTGTCATGCTTCTTCCGCACGGGTATGAAGGACAAGGGCCTGAGCATTCAAGTGCTCGGTTAGAGCGTTTCCTTACATTGGCAGCAGAAAATAACTGGACAGTTGCCAATATGACGAAATCATCGCAATACTTTCATATTTTGCGGCGACAAGCACTTGTTTTACAAAAAGAAGAAGTGCGTCCACTTGTAATTATGTCGCCAAAAAGCTTGTTGCGTCATCCATTGGTCGTATCCGGAGCTGCAGATTTGAGCGAAGGAAGCTTCCAGCCAGTGTTGCCACAACCGGGATTAGGACAAAATCCAGAGAAAGTGGAACGATTAATTTTATGCTCAGGTAAAATCGCAATCGATTTAGAAGAAAAATTGGCGGAAGTTGCAGATCGGGAATGGTTCCATATTTTAAGAGTGGAAGAATTATATCCGTTCCCAATGAAGGAAATTGCTTCTTACATTCAGCAGTTCCCGAATTTAAAAGAACTAGTATGGGTACAGGAAGAGCCAAAAAATATGGGCGCTTGGAATTTTGTTGAACCAAGATTGCTTACATTAGCTCCAAGTGGTGTACATGTTTCTTATATTGGCCGGAGACGTCGTTCAAGCACAGCAGAAGGGGATCCGGTCGTTCATAAGAAGGAACAAGCAAGAATCATCAATCAAGCTTTTGTGCGTTCATACGTTCATCATATTTAAATTAAAAATATAAAGTGAGAAGGGCGAAAGGAGATAATCACGGTGGCAGAAATCAAAGTACCAGAATTAGCAGAATCAATAACAGAAGGAACGATTTTTCAATGGTTAAAAAAACCAGGCGATTTCGTTCAAAAAGGAGAACCGCTTGCCGAATTAGAAACAGATAAAGTGAACGTAGAATTAATGTCTGAGGAATCGGGAGTCATCACGCAATTGTTGTTTAACGAAGGGGACACGGTAAGAGTAGGAGATACGATTGCGATTGTATCAGAAGGAGCAGAGGCCGCTGCGCCACAAGCAGTGGAACCGGCGCCGCAGCCAGAAGCGGCAGAGCCTGTTCAACCGGCAGCCGCCCAATCGGCCCCTGCTTCCGTTGAGGAAGGAGAAGCAAAATCTGTTCAGCGTCCAATTGCTTCACCGGCGGCAAGAAAACTGGCTCGTGAAAAAGGAATCGATTTGACTCAAGTAACGCCAGTTGATCCGCTTGGCCGTATACGTAAGCAAGATGTAGAAGCTTACGCAAGCCAGCCGGTTCCAACGATTCAGCCAGCGCCAGCCGTTGAAGCTGTCAAGCCGTCGCAGCCTAGTGCGGCAATGGATCCAGAGAAACCAGTCGAGCGAATGAGAATGTCTCGCCGTCGCCAAACGATTGCAAAGCGGCTTGTCGAAGTTCAGCATACAGCAGCTATGCTGACAACTTTTAACGAAATTGACATGACGGCTGTCATGAATTTGCGCAAGCGTCGGAAAGATGCTTTTTATCAGGAACACGATGTGCGTCTTGGCTTTATGTCATTTTTCACGAAAGCGGTTGTGGCCGCATTGAAAAAATATCCGCTGCTCAATGCGGAAATTCAAGGCGATGATATCATTGTGAAAAAGTATTATGATATCGGGGTAGCGGTATCTACCGAAGAAGGGTTAGTCGTGCCTGTGGTGCGTGATGCCGATAAGAAAAATTTTGCGGAGATTGAACGTGAAATTTTACATTTAGCGACAAAAGCGCGTGAAAACAAATTAAGTCTTAAAGACTTACAAGGCGGTACGTTTACCATCACAAATGGCGGTGTGTTCGGTTCGTTAATGTCGACGCCAATTTTAAATGGTCCGCAAGTTGGTATTTTAGGAATGCACAAAATCCAACTTCGTCCTGTAGCGATTGATGAAGAGCGCATGGAAAATCGTCCGATGATGTATGTTGCACTCTCATATGATCACCGCATTATCGACGGAAAAGAAGCCGTCGGTTTCCTAGTAAAAGTGAAAGAACTTCTTGAAGATCCAGAGCAGCTTTTATTAGAATCATAAGAACCACGATGGATGGGGTGTCTAATCAGTCGATTTTCCGGCTGATAGGCGCCCCTTTCTTTCATCTTTTTACGTCGTCCGCCGAGAATCTCCCACCTCTTAAGTGTAAGCGGAGGAGGTTTATGATTTTTCATCAAGAAGGATGGGGGATAAAAGCAATAGCCGTGTTTGTTTTGTATGGAGCAACATGATCTACCGTCTGGATAAAGTTCTAAACGCCATGAACTCTATCATCTATATCCATTAGCTAGTTTGTTGCAAAAATGAAGAATGTTTGATGACAAGGTTAATGTTCTGCCGATAGAAAGTAGAGTTGTCTTTTCAGCAATAGAAGAAGGAAATCTTGACGTCCGTAAAGAATTGGATAAAATGGCGCTGAATTTTATTTGAATCGATAGGAAAAGGAGGAAATTCGACTACATGAAGGACGTTAAAATGGTTGTAGAACAAAGTCGATGTTGACTTCGTCTACAACACGGAGAGGGTCATTCATATTGATTCTCTTTTATGCTCCTTTTAATTTTGCCCGTTCTTGATGATCGTTTTTTGGTTTCATCAATAGCGGATATAGAAGTATTCCTGCCACAAATAAACCGATTCCTAAGAAAAAGGTGTGCCAGTCTGCCGTTCCTGTTTTAATGACCCAAAGCGAATAGAAAAGAGCTGCCAATGTAATCAAACCGTCACGTACGCGTTGTGCTGTTTCATTTTGATATGTTTCCCCCGTTATAATGAGCTTCAACTGATATAAAGCAGAGACAAGATATGGAACGAGATAAGCTAAGGTCGCTACGACAATCGCAAAATTGTACGCTTCGTTCATCGTTCCTGAGATAGTGGAAAATAGAAAAATTTGTGTCATTACATTAGTTATGAGCAACGAACGCACAGGGCTTCCGTTTTGATTGGTTTTCCCAAAAAAGCGAGGGAATAGCGCTTCTTTTGCTGCTTGATATGGAACTTCTGAACTTACTACAATCCAGCCGACTGTCGATCCGAAAAGGGAAATCAGCGCTAAAATCGCCATCATATAAGCACCGCTGTTTCCAAGAACGGAATAAAGGGCATCAACAAGCGGCTTTTGCGATTCTCTTAATTCCTCTTGGGAAAGAACTCCCATTGTTAGTAATGTAATTCCAATATAAATCAAGACGGAAATGATCAGTCCAAGGAATGTCGCTTTCTTAACATCCTTTGGAGATTGGGCGCGGTTTGAGAGCATAACGGCTGATTCAATGCCGATAAAAGCCCAAAGCATGGTAATAGCCGCTCCATTAAGTTGGGACGGCACAGAAACCGTCTGTCCTTTTTCATTTATAAAAGAAAGGCTGTCTACATTTGCTGCATGAAACACCCATAGCGTACCGATAATATAAAGGAAGAAACCAATCACTTTCGCTCCGGTTGTGAAGATGTTTATTTTTCCAGCCTTTTGAAAATCTCTCACGAGAATCCAATGAATTCCCCACAATACACCAGTGCAAATCATAAATGTAAGTCCTTTTCCTGTTTCCAAGGAAAAGGAACCGATGGTTAATAAAGTTTGCTTGCTTTGCATGATTGGAAAAAAAGTGCTCAAATAACCAGCAAACGAAATAATGACGGATGCCGTTGCTGCCCAGTTTGCTGCCCAATATCCCCAAGCCATGCTGTAGCCGGCTACTTTCCCCATTTGCGGGGAAGAAAACAAGGCCTGCGCATAGCTCTGTGGTCCAGCTTTTAGCTCCGGTTTTCTTGTGATTAAATTGCCAAATACGAGCGCGATCATCCAAACTCCAAGCCCTGTTGTGATCCATGCCAATACGGATCCGACAGGGCTAGATACTTGCGCAAGATTCGCTGGGATCATAAAAATACCGCCGCCGATCATGTTTCCGATAACAAAGGCGGTCAACACCCATAAGCCCCATTTTTTTGCTGCCATTTGTATTGCCTCCTTATGTGCAACGTCTAGATGAATCAATAAAGTAAAGGATTTCATTTTTCATCATAACCGATCTTTTTAGTTTGGTAAAGTGATAATATGATAAAGAAATAAAGTTGTTTAATTTTGAAAAGTATGTATTTTCGACCGCTCATTTTCTAATCATTTTACATCAAATAAACTCAAATAAAACTATGTTCTAAATAATCAATTATAAATAAGAAAAAATAAAAAATAGCGGCAAGATTGCCGCCTTATTTTTCCATTAATCGATCCAATCGAACTCGGCGATGAATAGCATACATAATCGGAGCGCCAATCGCCATCGTAACCAGCTCGCCAGCGGCCGTTGTCAGCCACGTCAAAAGAAATGGTAAATCTAATGCCAGCTTCAGCTCCCAAGCAATGATAAACATAGTCAACGTAAAAATGAGAGTATTAACAGCCATACGAGCCCACAAATTTTCGACGTAACGCGTGATCACAATGGTTGTTAATAAAGCGATGACAGATTGTCCAACTCCAAAAACAAGATCATACATGCCTAAAGGGGAAAAAAAGAAATTCGCCAAAAAGACACCTAATATAATTCCAAAGAAATATTTCTTATGAAACACAATGAAGTGATTTAAGATTTCTGATACGCGAAATTGCACATTTGTAAAGCCAAATGGCTGAATCAGCATTGTAACGATAATATACACGGCAGCTAAAATACCGTTAATGGCCATTGTTCGTACATTCATTTCTCTCCTTCTCCTTTTACAACATATCATGCAGCTGAAAGAAAACGCAGCAATTTATATTCTAACATAAACGGTGGAAAACGCCATTATGGTTTTGCGTTAAGTTTGTTGATCGCTCATGATGGGTTGCGGGCGTGCGAGAAAGAGCGTAGAATGAAGATATCCAAGCTCCTCGATTTTTGAGGGGCTATTTTGTTGAAAGGGGAGAAATCAATGGAGGAATATAAAGAATTAGCTGAACAACTAGCACGCGCGAAAACGATCGCGGTTTTGACAGGAGCAGGAATGAGCACGGAGTCAGGCATTCCAGATTTTCGCGGCCAAAATGGAATTTATGCGCAAGAAGACAATGTCGAATATTACTTGTCGGAGCACTATTTCACTTCCCACCCTGTTGATTTTTGGCATCGCTTTAAACGAATGTTTTCATTAAAAATGATGGGCACGTTCTTGCCTAATAAAGGGCATATCTTTCTTCAAGCGTTAGAAGCTGCTGGGAAAAAAGTGACGATTTTAACGCAGAACATCGATGGGCTCCACACAAAAGCAGGAAGCACGAATGTGATCGAATTGCACGGAACCTTGCAAACGGCCACATGTCCTATCTGTAGCCAAAAGTACGATTTATCGTTTATAAATTCACAAGACGTTCCTGTTTGCCAACAAAAGGGATGTGGTGAAATTCTAAAGCCTGATGTAGTTCTATTTGGCGGAATCGTACCAAGAATCGATGAAGCATTTGCCGCAGCAGCAGAAAGCGACGTCTTGCTGGCGATGGGCACAAGTCTTGAAGTAACGCCTGTCAATCACATTCCGTTTTATGTCACTTCCGAATCTCCTCGTACATATAAGGCTATAATTAATAAAACAGCAACGAGAATGGACCATCTTTTCGATCTTGTCATTCACCATTCTATTGGGGATACCGTTTCACAATTGCGGGCGTATATGGCAGAGCTGCGGTGAGTGATGGCAAAAAATACAACTTTGAAGGGTGAACCATCATGAAGCAGATACTCAAAACTAGCATGATACCAAAGATCAAGCTTGCCTTTTAAGCGAAAAAACGCATTGATCGACAGTCATTTGTCACGGACGCACGTCAATAGGGGATCGATATAACGCTCAATCCCCTATAGAGCCGTCTCATTCAATAAATATCAATTAGACTGTTTTATGCTTTTAAATGACTGATTGTTTTGATGATTCGAGCCGGATTTCCTCCTACTACAACATTGTCCGGGATATCCTTTGTGACGACGGCTCCAGAAGCGATGACAACATTGTTTCCTATTGTTACGCCAGGATTAATGACTGCTCTGCCGCCGATCCACACATTATGGCCAATACTGACGGGCTTTCCGTATTCGGCACCGGAGTTTCTTTCCAAAGGGTCTAACGGATGGGTAGCAGTATAAATATGGACACCTGGGGCGATTAGGCAGTTATCGCCAATTTTTATCTCACATACATCCAAAAAAACACAATCAAAATTGGCGAAAAAATTTTCACCGACATGAATGTTATACCCATAATCACAACGAAAAGGAGGTTCAATGAAGAGATTTTTTCCTGTTGAACCAAAAAGTTCTTTCAATAAGGAAGTCCGTTTTTGATGCTCGGTTTCCAATGTTTGATTAAACAATCTGGTCAATCGACGAGCGCGCTCCCGCTCCGCTGCTAGTTCGGGATCAGCCGCCATATATAATTCACCGCTTAACATTTTCTCTTTTTCCGTTTTCATATGGCTCCTCCTCATACACACTGAAAATGATTTCTAATTTAACCTAAATGTATAATACTATAAAATGATGAGCATCACGACCAATTCTATCGCCAGGAATTATATTTTAGGTGATATGGGGGATCTGTATTCCGCAAGCACCCAAATTATCGAATAGATGCATATCCGCCGTTGCCCTTGTCCTGGATGTTGCATATGTTACTTTTGAAGCGGAAATTTTTGATGCAGGTGTATTCATGCAAAGAATCGAGTATATAAGGTACGGTGTCACATCAATGGTGTCGATCCATATACTCTCAAGAAAGGGGATGATCAATAATGGTGAAAATCGTACTTGATGCAGGGCATGGTGGAACGGATAGCGGAGCTGTAGGGAACGGTCTACAGGAAAAAAATCTGACTTTAAATATTGTCAAAAAGATCGGGGGGTTGCTCGCTGAATACGAAGGGGTCAGCATTATCTACACGCGGACGGATGACCGTTTCGTGGAGTTGTCGGAGCGTGCGGCCATCGCGAACAGGGCGGATGCCGATTTTTTCTTATCCGTTCACATCAATGCCGGCAGTGGAACAGGATTTGAGTCCTACGTTTACAATGGCAATGTGAGCCCGTCGACCATTGCGTATCAGAACACGATCCACAGCGAGATCATGAAAGCGATCGCCGGAGTGCAGGATCGCGGTAAAAAGCGAGCCAACTACGCGGTACTGCGCGAAACGAAGATGCCGGCATTGCTCACAGAAAACCTGTTCATTGATAATGCGAACGATGCGGCCAAATTGAAATCAGAGCCGTTTCTGTTGCAAGTGGCGCACGGCCATGTCGAAGGGATTGCGAAAGCATTTGGCTTGAAAAGGAAAGCAACACAGCAAAAACAGGAGGAGCCAAAGATGCCAGCACCTGAAAAAACAGCGTATGACAAAGCGGTCGATGCAGCGTTTGAATTTTTGAAGCAACACGGAGTGGTGACACAGGATCGACGAGAGGAACCCGTGACACGAGCACAAGTTTTTTTGATGTTGCATCGATTAGCACAAAATATGTTGCAGAAATAGTAAAAGTAGTCCCTGCCCAAATAGCAGGGACTTTTTCTGTGAGTGAATGAACCTCCCCGCCTCCACTTCGATTAGCGGTAAGCGACTTCTCGGCGAATGTGTGAAAGATCCAGTCTGGACTGTAACAGAATAAGCTTGTACCGAGCACACCTTCTGAATAAGATATCGAAAAGGAAGAAGTTCTGACTCCTGCTAAGTATAATAAAGAAATTTCTTTGGCTAAAGGAAGCCACTAGCCTGGCATGGGCTGATGCCTAATTGAATTCACAAAAAGGAACCAATCAATCTCACGGCATTTTTTCTTCTATTCTAAAAGAAGATGGATTAATTGTTTCATTGATTGCGATAGCCACTTCTTTTGGTGATACACCAACTGCAAATAAAGTTTAGGCTTTATGTCGGAAAGGGGAAGGAGCATTAATTTTCCGTTTGCGATTTCTTCCTTTACCGCCATGAGCGGTAAAAACGCGATTCCAAGCCCATAAGCCACACATCGTTTAATTGCTTCAATACTCCCTAATTCAATGGTTAATTCAAGCCGTACTGCATGGCGACGATATAAATTTTCAATCATTTCACGGTAGCTGCAGCCTTGCTCTGTCACAATGAGCTTTTCATTTTCCAAATCTCTCATATAGATATGATCCCGTTGGACGAAAGGATGATCAGGCTTTGCGACTAGCACTAATGGTTCTTCTTTGATAATAATAAAATGTAAATCTGGATCTTCTTGTTTTTGATCAAGAATAATAGCTAAATCGTATTTTCCTTCTTTTATACCTTTAACTAAATATTGGCATACTCCTTGCTGGAGGAGTAAATTCACTCGCGGATACTTATTTTTAAATGCTTGCAAATATGGAGGAAGATAAAAGCCTGCAATGGATTCAATAGTGCCGATCGATAAGCTTCCAGCCAGTTCTGCTTGCTCAGAAAGGCTTTGTCTTGCTTCATCAAGCAGATGGATCATTTTATTAGCATATTCTAACAATTCCTTTCCAGCGGGTGTCAATTTGATTCTGCCACTCCAACGTTCAAACAAAATGACCCCAAATTCTTCTTCCAATTTTTTGATTTGTGTGGTGACGCTTGATTGAGCATAACCTAGCACTTCCCCAGCTTTGGTAAAACTGTTCCACTTTGCGGCTTCGCGAAACGTTTGCAAATAATTGATATTCATTGCAATCAAACTCCTATCAAAAATCTTGATGAATAGCATCAATTATTATCAATAACACCTATGACCAAATATTTGTAGAATTGATTATATCAGAAATTTTATCGATTATGGGAGGATTTTTTGTGCAAATGAATCATATAAAAACGTATATTTTGCTTTTCCTGACAGCCGCTATTTGGGGAGGCGCTTTCATTGCGGGGAAAATAGCGACGGTCAGCCTGCATCCTGTTTCAGTTGCTTTTTTCCGCTTTTTTGGGGCCAGCCTGATTCTTTTTCCGCTCATGCGTTGGAGGGAACGGCAAGCAAAGGTTCCTACCAAAAAAGACTGGGGGATGTTTGCACTGCTTGGCCTTACAGGTATTTTTCTATATAACGTTTGTTTTTTTATTGCGACTAAATATGCGCCGATTGTCAAAAGCTCTCTCGTTATTGCGGTGAATGCTCCGTTGATTACGCTCTTTTCGGGCCTGTTTTTAAAGGAAAAAATCAACGCTAAAAGCATATTAGGTATGGTTATGGCGCTCATCGGAGCTTTATATATTATCACAAACGGGCAGCTATCCGTTATTGTAAAGCTTGGGCTCTCTCCGATTGATTTTGTTTTAGTAGGCGCCTGTCTCAGTTGGAGCATATATTCTGTGATCGGGAAGGTGGTGATGAAAAAATATAGCCCTTTAGCGGCAACGACGTATGCAACGGGATTCGGAACGCTTTTCTTATTTCCTTTCGCTTTGTACTATACTTCTTTCACCGCGATAAAAGCGAGCAATTGGGAAGTATGGATTAGTGTGTTATATGTTGCGGTCATTGTTTCTGCTATTAGCTTTGTTTGGTGGTATAACGGTATCCAAAAGGTAGGCGCGTCAACCGCCTCCATTTTTATTAACGTGATGCCTATATCGGCAGCTGTGATGGGAACAATCGTGTTCCATGAACGCTTGACATGGACCCATATAATTGGAGCGTTATTCGTATTTGGCGGCATTTTGTTTAATATTTATAGTAAGAAAGAAAAAAAGAGCGTGCTAGTATCCAGAGAAGGGAAAGTGATGTAACTAGCGTGATCGATAGCGTCATCCTTCGTATTCAACTACTTTAGAGTAGAATGAATGGAGGACTACCTTTATTTATCCATCCAAATGAAGGTATAATAATAAAAAATGAAAAAAGGGTGGAAATCATGCATATTGGTGATATCATTTTTCAATTGTTCGTGATCGTGATGCCGGCTTTGCTTATCGCAGGAGTGGCTTTGTTTGTTTATTCCGTCAAAAAACGCAAAGCGCAATTAAATCGAATCGAGGAAAAATTGGCGGAAATGTCAAAACTTCCCGAATGAGCAATAGTTAGGGCGGAATCATCAACAACGAAGGCTATAGATTGAAAGTTTTCAACATGATCCGTCTCCCACCCATTAACAGAGTGTGGGTGGGAGAGGATCATGGAGAGCGTTTCAATCTTCAGGCACATGGTATGGCGGGCATCTTTCGCTGGTTGGATATGTATAGAAAACGTAGAGCTTATTTTTCTTACGAATGATTTTGCAGAAAAAGGTTTACAACTTAGTTATCTTTGGATATAATTTACTTTGTAACATGATTTCGGAAGGAGGATGAACACAATGACTAACATGATGAAAGCTGTAGCATATAAAAATGAATATGTGCGAACGATTCAACCTTCCGATTCTGTTATGGCTATCATTTTTTAACTTAAGAAGGAATGCCGCAGGGAAGGAGATCGTTTTTTCCTGCGGCTTTTTATGTAGATATAAAGCCGTGGGATGACGCTATTCCCGCGGCTTTTTTGCTTTTTTGAAGCCGCTGGATACTCTTTTTCCATGCGGCTTTTTTTATGAAAGGAGGTGGGAAAGAATGATGGTTCATCTATTGTTTGTAACCATTACGATTCAACGAAGAAAGTGGACAATCGAAGAGATTGAACATGAGCAATTAGTCAAGAAGATTGAAGAAGAAATGATGGATCGTAAATGCGGTATATATCCGAGATTTTAATATTTGTTTGATCATCAACTAAGTGACTTAAAGGAGGAATACAAAAATGGAAATGAAATGGATGATGCTGGCATTACAAGCGGGAGAGATCAACAGCGGTTAGATGTAAACAAACAGTGAAAGGGGATGATTTGGAGTGTTTTCAGTATTATGGAAACTTCAAGCGTTTTTTAAACAGCATTGGAAACGATACACGATTGCGATTGTGCTTTTAGTAGTGGGCGGAATGTTAGAAATGATTCCGCCCAGGATCATCGGAATCGCGATTGATGATATGTATGTGGACGGTTTAGATAAAAGCCAGCTGCTCAAGTACCTAGCTTTATTGTTAGGGTTAGCAGGTGTGATTTACAGCATCAACTATATATGGATGTATCAGCTGTTTGGCGGTGCGTTTTTGCTTGAAAGAAGCTTGCGTTCCCGATTTATGAAGCACTTGCTTTCCATGACACCGACCTTTTACGAGAAAAACCGTACAGGAGACTTAATGGCAAGAGCGACAAACGATCTAAGAGCGATATCGATGACAGCCGGATTCGGCATCTTAACTCTCGTGGATTCAAGTGTATTTATGCTTGTTATTTTATTGACAATGGGGGTTCTCATTAGCTGGAAGCTGACTTTGGCGGCTTTGTTGCCGCTTCCAGTGATGGCAGTGGCGATGAACGTATACGGAAAAAAAATCCACGAACGCTTTACAAAAGCTCAAGATGCTTTTGGCGATATGAACGACTATGTACTCGAATCCATTTCCGGTGTTCGTGTCATTCGCGCTTATGTGCAGGAAAAAGAAGATGAGGCACGGTTTAAGCGACTAACCGAAGAGGTATATCAAAAAAATATGAAGGTCGCCCGTATTGATTCATTATTTGATCCTACCATTAAAGTGCTGGTCGGCCTGAGTTATTTAATCGGCATCGGATATGGATCGTATTTAGTCTTTCATAAAGAAATGACGTTAGGAGAATTAGTTTCCTTTAATGTATATCTAGGAATGCTGATTTGGCCGATGTTTGCCATTGGCGAACTCATTAACATTATGCAGCGAGGCAATGCTTCGCTTGATCGCGTCAATGAAACGCTTGCCTATCTTCCAGATGTTCAAAACCACCCGCAGCCGGTCTTACTCGAAAAGCCAGAAACAATTGAATTTCAACAGGTAACGTTCCGTTATCCGTCAGCCACCATTCCGCATTTACAACATATATCTTTTTCGCTCCAACGAGGACAAACGCTGGGAATCGTCGGGCGAACAGGAAGCGGAAAAACGACGCTTATGAAACAGCTGCTGCGGCAATATCCATTGGGAGCAGGAAGCATAACGATTTCCGGTGTGCCGATTGAACGTATTCCAATGGAAGTCATTCAAAGCTGGATCGGATATGTTCCACAAGACCATATTTTATTTTCGAAAACAGTAAAAGAAAATATTTTATTTGGCCGAAAGGATGCGGACAGTGAAGAATTGCAGCGTGTGATTGAATTGGCTGCACTCCATAATGATATTCAGCTGCTGCCGCAGGGGCTTGATACATTAGTAGGGGAGAAGGGAATCGCGCTATCTGGAGGGCAAAAGCAGCGGATTTCCATCGCTCGGGCGCTGTTACTCAACCCGGAGATTTTAATTTTGGATGATGCACTTTCAGCCGTCGATGCCAAAACAGAAGCAGCTATTATTGAAAATATTCGGCGCGAGCGCACCGGCAAAACAAATATCATTGTAACCCATCGTTTATCAGCCATTCAGCACGCGGATTGGATTCTTGTTTTGGAGAATGGAAGAATCATCGAGGAAGGCACACATGAGCAGCTATTAGAACAAAATGGCTGGTATAAAGAACAATTTATTCGTCAGCAAGCAGCAAAGGATCCAGAAAACAGCGGGGTGTTTTTATGAATACAGGTAAACGGCTAATCGCCTATGCGCTTCGGTACAAAAAAATCATTGTGGCGGCCTTGTTCATGCTGGCGATTTCAGTGGCCGCCGAATTAACGGGTCCGTTGATCGCTAAAAAAATTATTGATCAACACATTTTAGGAATTGAATCTCCATGGTATGAGGCTGATAAAAATGACGATCAAGCCGTTTTTTATAATGGAAAATGGTATAAACGAAGCGACGATTTCGCTCAAGGAGAAGCAAAGGGCAAAGAAGTGCGTTTGCTACAAATTGGCCGCGATTATTATTTTGTAGACCGCGCGATCACATTTGATGGCAAACGGTCGATTCAAAATGGGATGTTAATGATTCAACATGGTGAGCAAAAAGCCGTATATCCGATTGAAAAACTGTCGAACAGCGAGCTGTTCCGTTTTTATCAGCCGGAAATTCGGTCGATTATTTATCTTTTGGCACTTTATTTTTCTTTGTTATTGGCGGCAACAGTGTTTCAGTATGGACAGCGCTACTGTCTGCAAATGGCGGCTAATCGCATTATTCAAACGATGCGCAAGGATTTGTTCGCTCATATCCAACGCCTGCCAATTCGCTATTTCGACCGCCTGCCTGTCGGAAAAGTTGTCGCCCGCATCACGAATGATACCGAAGCCATTCGTGAATTGTATGTGACGGTGCTGGCTACTTTTTTTACAAGCACTATTTACATGACAGGGATTTTTATTGCCTTGTTTCTGTTAGATGTGCGCTTAGCGCTTCTATGCCTCATTCTTATTCCGATTTTAGCCGTCTGGATGAAAATTTACCGCCAATATGCGTCTCGCTATAACCATATTATTCGTTCGCGGCTAAGTGACATTAATGCAATGGTCAATGAGTCTATTCAAGGTATGCCGATTATTCAAGCGTTTCGCAGACAAAAAGAAACTGAACGGGAATTTGAAACGCTCAATCGCGAATATTTTGTGTATCAAAACAAGCTTCTAAACTTAAATTCGCTCACCTCCCACAATTTAGTAGGGGTGCTGCGCAATCTTGCCTTTGTCGCATTAATTTGGCATTTTGGTCGCGACTCATTCAATCACCAAGCGATTTCACTCGGCCTTCTCTATGCGTTTGTTGATTATTTGAATCGCTTATTCCAGCCCATTACAGAAATGGTCAACCAATTGGCCAACCTAGAGCAGTCAAGAGTAGCAGCTCATCGTATTTTTACGCTTCTTGATGAAGAAGGGGAAGAGGTATATGATGGAGAGATGCCTCGCTATCAGGGAAATGTCGTATTTGAACATGTGTTTTTTGGATATAAAGAAGGGGAATATGTGCTAAAAGACATTTCTTTTTCTGCTAAGCCGGGCGAAACCATTGCACTTGTCGGCCACACTGGGTCAGGAAAAAGCTCGATCATGAATTTGCTGTTCCGTTTTTATGACATCGAAAAGGGACAGATTTTCATTGATGGGAAGGACATAAAAACCATCCCGAAACAGCTGCTTCGAAAACATATGGCGATCGTGTTGCAGGATGCGTTTTTATTTACAGGAACGATTGCTTCAAATGTCGGTTTAAATGATCCTGCTATTTCCCGACAGAAAATAGAACAGGCCCTTCGGGAGATTGGAGCCGATCAACTATTGGAAAATTTGCCAAATGGATTTGATGAACCAGTCGTGGAAAGAGGCAGCACCTTGTCATCGGGACAGAGACAGCTAATTTCGTTTGCGCGGGCGTTGGCGTTTGATCCGGCTATTCTAGTGCTGGACGAAGCGACGGCCAACATCGATACAGAAACGGAGGCGACGATTCAAAAAGCGCTGGAAGTTTTAAAACAAGGACGGACAACATTTATTATTGCTCACCGTTTGTCAACCATTAAAAATGCGGATCAAATTCTTGTGCTAGATCGCGGGATGATTGTTGAACGCGGAACGCATGAAGAATTAATTGAAAAAAATGGAATATATTATAATATGTATCAGCTGCAGCAAGGGAACAAAGAAACAACGAAAGCGGGTTAAAGGTAAAGGGGGCTAGCATTAGCCTCCTTCTAGATTATTGACAAACGTCAATGGATCTCGTTCGTCCGCTCAGAACATCCCTTGTTCGATTCTCGTTCGCACTCGGCTATGTTCCTTGTTCACCAAGTTTAAGCCCATCTGATGCGAAACCCATCACAAACAATGAAGGATGGTTAACATATTAGCCTTCTTAGTTTTATTTGTGCTATTTCCATGCCTATGAAGACAGCCAAATTCGTTTGTTGATAGCGATCAATGCTCTCATATCTATAAATATATCAAATTGGTATAGACAACTATATAATATAATGTTAAGATGACTTTAAGGAAAGAAGGGGTGCGAGAATGGATCAGTTTTTACTAAAAAATGCGACGATCTATGCGGAAAACGAACAGATTCAACGAGGATATTTATTAATTGAAAATGGCAAAATAGCCTACGTCGGCCCGACCCCTCCGCCATCCAATGCTAAGGAATTTGAATTAAGCATTCATGATTGTGTGCTTCCTGGCTTTATCGATCTTCATATTCACGGTGCTGCTGGTGCTGATGTGATGGATGCCACAGTAAAAGCTTTACAAACAATGGCCTCCGTATTGCCAAAGGAGGGAACCACTAGCTTTCTAGCAACCACGATGACCGCAGCTTCCAGCGAGATTGAAAAAGCGGTGAAAAATGTAGCGAACTATATGGCACATGACAATCGGCCCGGAGAAGCAGAGGTGCTCGGAATTCACTTAGAGGGGCCTTTTCTTTCGCCAAAGCGGGCGGGTGCCCAGCATCCCCGCAATATCATCAAGCCGGATATTGAACTCTTCAAAAAATGGCAGAAGGAAGCCAATGGACATATCCGTCTTGTCACATTGGCGCCAGAGGAAGAAAACGGGCTGTCTCTTACTGCATATTTAAAGGAGACAGGAGTGATTGCCTCCATTGGCCATTCTGATGCGGTTTATGCTGAAGTGAAAGAAGCCATTCAAGCCGGGGTGACACAGGCTACGCATTTATTTAACGGTATGCGCGGACTGCATCATCGGGAACCTGGGGTGGTCGGCGCGGTGTTGATGCATGAGGAAGTATTATGTGAAATTATCGCAGACGGCATTCATGTAGCACCTGAAATGGTTCGCTTTGCTTATCGCAACAAAGGAAGCGAGGGATTGATTGCGATTACCGATGCAATGCGCGCCAAATGTCTCGGTGAAGGGCAGTATGATCTGGGAGGTCAGCAAGTCACCGTTCGGGGAAAACAAGCTACATTAAAAGACGGGACGCTTGCAGGAAGCATACTGAAATTAAAGGATGCTGTGAAAAATATAATGGAATTTACCCGGTGTTCGCTTGAAGAAGCGATCCGCATGGCGAGCTGGAACCCTGCTAAACAATTAGGCATTCTTGATCGAAAAGGAAGCATTCTCCCAGGTAAAGATGCTGATATAGTCGTGCTTAATCAAGAACGGGAGGTCATCCTGACTTTTTGCCGGGGAAGGCTAGCTTATGCCAAACAGGAGGTGTTGCGCAGTGAAAATCATTGAAGTACGCGACTACAAAGAGATGAGCCAAAAAGCAGCGGAATGGATCATCCACCAAGTGCGAATCAATCCGCATTCAGTGCTCGGACTAGCCACTGGAGGAACGATGCTTGGAACTTATGCGGCGCTTGTGGAAGATTATCGAAATCACCAAACAACCTATCGCCATGTTCATACGGTGAATTTAGATGAATATGTTGGACTGGATGGCGATCATCCTAACAGCTACCGGTACTATATGAATCATCATTTTTTCCATTTCATTGACATCCCGCCATCGCAGACACATATTCCGAATGGGCTTGCGGAGAATGTGGAAGCAGAATGCCAGCGTTATGAGGAGGTGATCGAATCAGTAGGAGGAATAGATTTACAAATCGTGGGGATTGGCCAAAACGGTCATATCGGCTTTAATGAACCCGGCACTTCATTTGATTCTACTACTCATGTAGTGGAACTGGCTGAATCAACCCGAAAAGCCAATGCGCGCTTTTTCTCTTCCATAGAAGAAGTGCCAACCCATGCGATTACAATGGGAATAGCGACCATTATGAAAAGCAAGCAAATTCTTTTATTAGCATCGGGAGAGGGAAAAGCCACGATCTTAGCCCAGTTATTAGAAACAGAAGTAACACCAGCGATCCCGGCCTCCATTTTGAAAACACATGACAATGTCACCATCATGGCTGATCAAAAAGCGCTCGCTTTGGTTAGTGAAGAACAGAGAAAGGTGTATGCACAATGATTAATAAACATTCGCCACTTCCGATTTACTATCAGCTTGAACAGGGAATTAAAGAAATGATTGAAAAAGGACAGCTACAGCCAGGAGAAATGATTCCCTCTGAACGGGAATGGTCAGAACGATATGACATTAGCCGAATGACAGTTCGTCAGGCAATCAACAATCTAGTGAATGATGGCTATTTAGTGAGACAGCGCGGCAAAGGAACGTTTGTGGCGACTAAAAAAATTGAGCAGCCGCTAAAAGGACTTACCAGCTTTTCAGAGGATATGCGGGCAAGAGGAATGGAACCGGGCACAAAGGTATTAAGCTTTGGTACCATTCCGGCGAGCTCTTCATTAGCAGGACAGCTTCATGTTTCAGAAGAAGAGGAAGTCTACGAAGTCAGACGCCTTCGCCTTGCTGATCAGCTGCCGATCGCCTTGGAGATCGCCTATGTTCCATGCTCGCTCGTTCCTCATTTAACAGAAGAAATTGTAAGCGGTTCCTTTTATGAATTTATTGAGCAGAAACAGTTACTGACGATTCGATCCGCTACACAAATATTAGAAGCATCTGTGGCTCGAAAAGTTGAGGCTGATCTTTTGCAAATTAAAGAAGGTGCCCCCGTGCTGCTGATCCAGCGCAACAGCTATTTAGAAAACGGTCAGCCGCTTGAGGTCGTGAAGTCGGTGTATCGAGCCGACCGCTATAAATTTATGATTGAAATGGAACGATAATCGATTTCATGAAGTGTACGTTATGAAATGATAGGTTGGAAAAGGAGAGAGGATGCTTATGTTAGGTTTTTTACAAAGGCTTGGCAAAGCGTTAATGCTGCCGATCGCTGTTTTGCCGGCAGCGGCCTTGCTGCTTCGTTTAGGTCAGCCCGACTTACTCGATATTCCTTTTGTCGCCGAGACAGGAAATGCTGTGTTCGCCAATTTGCCTTTGCTATTTGCGATCGGGATTGCAGTAGGACTAGCAAAAGATAACAACGGTGCTGCTGCTTTAGCTGGGGCGATCGGATATTTCATCTTAACCAAAGGAGCCGTTTCCATTAACAAGGATATTGATATGTCTGTGTTAGGCGGGTTTATTTCCGGGATTGCAGCCGGTTTGCTGTATAATCGCTATCATAATATCAAATTACCGGATTGGCTTGGTTTTTTCGGCGGCAAACGGTTTGTGCCGATTATCACTTCGCTGACAATGCTAATCGCAGCGCTTGTTGCTGGCTATGTTTGGCCGCCGATCCAAGACGGCATTAATGCGGTCGGCGAATGGATTGTTGGTCTCGATGCGGTTGGAGTCGGTATTTTCGGCTTTTTAAACCGTCTATTAATCCCGGTTGGTTTACATCACGTCTTAAATAGTTTAGTATGGTTTGTGTTTGGAGAATTTGCTGGAAAAACGGGCGATCTTAATCGCTTTTTTGCGGGGGATCCAAGTGCAGGAATTTTTATGGCCGGGTTTTTCCCGGTGATGATGTTTGGTCTTCCGGCGGCAGCGCTGGCTATGATCGCTACCGCCAAAAAAGAACGCCGCAAAATGGTAGCAGGCGCGTTGCTTGGAGTTGCGTTTACTTCCTTTTTAACAGGTGTGACGGAACCTATTGAATTTTTATTTATGTTTTTATCTCCGCTGCTTTATGTTGTTCACGCTGTGTTGACAGGCCTTTCGCTCGCGATTGCAACGATGCTTGGCATCCATCACGGTTTTGGTTTTTCAGCTGGCGCGATCGACTTTTTCTTAAACTGGGGAATTGCGCAAAAACCGCTCTTATTGCTATTACAAGGAATTATCTATGGCGGAGTTTATTTTATCGTCTTCTATTTTCTTATCAAAAAGCTTGATTTAAAAACACCAGGACGTGAAGACGACGAAGAAGAAAATGCAGCATTCCATGATGAACCAACCACCTCCGCAGCCACCAAATATGAGGCATTAGCAGAGAAATATATGGAAGCGCTTGGCGGAAAAGAGAATTTAACAACGATTGATCATTGTGTGACGCGCTTGCGTCTAAAAGTAAAGGATATGTCAAAGGTGCAAGATAACCAGTTAAAACAACTTGGGGCTAAAGGGGTCATCCGCCTCAATCAAACCGATCTTCAAGTCGTCATTGGCACCGATGTAGAGTTTATTGCGAATGAAATGAAAAAGCAGAGATAAAGAAAGCAAACGGACCATTGCTGCAAAAGAATGGGCCGTTCTGTTGGGAAAGTACCGTAAGGATGGGAGATGGGAATATGCTTGGCAAAAGATATGCACAACGCATCAAAGAACAGCTTCAGCTTGTAGAAGAAACTCAATGGGAAGAGATGGAGAAAGCAGCGCGGCTTATTGCTCATTCCATTAAAGAAGGAGGACTTGTGCATATTTTTGGTTGCGGCCATTCTCACATGCTGGCAGAGGAGATTTTTTATCGTGCTGGAGGGCTTGTTCCGGTTAATCCCATATTCGAAACAAGTCTCATGCTTCATGAAGGGGCTGTTAAAAGCTCGATGCTTGAAAAAACGGAAGGCTATGCTTCGATGATCCTGGAACGTTATCAGCCCCAGCCTAATGAAGTGATGATTATCGTTTCCCATTCTGGAGTGAATGCTGTACCAATAGAGATGGCGATGGAAGCAGTAAAAAAAGGACTAAAGGTCATCGCCCTTACATCGTCTGCTTATTCGCAAGTGCCTTCCCGCCATTCTTCAGGCCAAAAACTGTATGAATTGGCGCATATCGTGATTGACACCCATGTCCCTTATGGTGATGCGCTGATTGCGATTCCACAGTTAAAAGTCAACATAGCCCCAAGTTCTACTGTGGTGGGAGCGTTTATCTTAAATATGCTCATTGCAGAAGTTATCGAAGAGCTGCTTCATTTAGATGTCATTCCACCGGTTTTTGTGAGCGGAAATGTGGCAGGTGGATTTGAACATAATCAATCATACATTCAGCAATACCGTTCCCGTATAAGACACTTGTAGATACAAAATCCATGCCCAAATCCAACGGCAATGAACAGCCCGCCCCATCTCTGATAAAAAGAGAGGGGGTTTTTTATTCTCTTGGAGGCGCAGCGATCACCACATCATTTAACCATCCATTGAGAAGTCTCCCACGTCTAAACGAAGTGAATGGCTTGCCGACTACGGAAGAAAAGTGAGCAATCAAGCCATGTCAATGAGTTTTTATTGGATCATCAACGCCCCCATCATACAATGAAAAGCATTCGTTGAGCCGGAAGCAGTGAGCCTCAGTTCCCCGTGATGAAGCAATCTTTTTAAGTTTTTATGGAAAGATATCATCTGCCTGCAATCTATGGTTATTTTTTGTAAAAATTTATGTATTTTGTACAGATATATGGTAAAATAGGACTATATTATGAACCTGTGGTGCTAGTTAAGCATGATGCACAACTAGATGAATGCCTCAACATTTGTCCACATGTAAGCGGATAATGCCCCAATTCTGACACTTGGCTGTTGTAAAAGCATCATCATATAAAATGAGCTTCATTCATCTATCTGTAAATACAACTATTGACGATCTAATTATTTTACTAAAAAAGCGTATGCTAAGAGCAACCAGCTTTGCCTACTGTGGCAGAAAAGCGGGGAATCAAGAAATGTCAATAGATTTTTCTTAGATTATCGACATATTTGATCTGTAGAGATCAAATATGTCTCATGGCGAACTTTATATTGTTATATCATTATGATGTTAATGGGGGATCAGTGATGGACATTTATGTGGGACGGCAGCCTATTCTCAACAAAAAATACGAATTGTTTGGCTACGAATTGTTATATCGAAGCGGCGAGCAAAATTTTTATGACTCCATTGATGGAGACCATGCCACAATAGACGTCCTTATTAATAGTTTTATGAATATTGGAATTGAAAAATTGACAAATGGCGCGCGCTGCTTTATTAACTTTACAGAAAAACTGCTAGAAAAAAACATTCCTCTCTATTTTCCAAATAAATTGATTGTCGTTGAAATTCTTGAAACTATTCCATATTCCGAGAAGTTGCTTCATATATGTAAAAATCTTAAAGAAAAAGGATATATCATCGCTCTGGATGATTTTGTTTTTCAAGCAGATTATCGTCCTCTTTTTCCTTACATCGATTTCATTAAGATTGATTTTTTTGATTTAAATATCGAACAAGCTCGTTATATTCAAAACATCATCAAGCAATACAACATTCAGTTTATTGCAGAAAAAGTTGAAACGCACGATCAATTACAATTGGCCACTCATCATGGATTTTCCTATTTTCAAGGATATTTCTTCAATAAACCAGTCGTTTTAAAAGAAAAATCTTTACCAAAAATAACGAATACGTCCCGTTTAACGTTGCTAAAACAAATGAACCAAGCGGAGTTCAATTTTGATAAAATTGTCAAAACAATCGAAAATGACCCATCGCTTGCGTATCGTTTGCTAAAAGTGGTGAACTCATTTTTCTTATACTCCTCTCCTAAAATTAAATCCATTCGTCATGCAGCTATTTTGCTTGGTGCCAGCTATTTACGCAGCTGGCTAACGATATTAACGTTCCAAGAAGCCAGCAATCCATTTGAAAATGAGGTGATTGTCAACTCTTTAATTCGGGCAAAAATGTTGGAACAAGTTGCGGTTCGTTTAAATATGCATGAGGAAAAAGACAGCTTGTTTTTTATGGGGATTTGTTCTTCCTTGCACATTTTGCTTGAACGTCCTTTAGCCGATATTTTAGATGAATTAAACGTAGATGAGGCGATTAAAGATGGATTATTCAAAGAAAAACACTTGTTTTTTGGTTTATATCAATTTGTGTTGGCCATTGAGCTCAATGATTTGATGAAAGCGAAACAATTGGCGGAAGAACTGGGCCTTTCTTTGTCAGAAGCGTTATTATGGTATCAACAATGTATTGAATGGGTAGTTCAATTGCAAAGAAACAGTGTCAACAGTGAGCAAAGGTAATTTGGATGGGAATCTTGAAGAAATCTAATTTCAGCTCTTGACGCTAGTTGGATCTTACGCGCAATGAATATATAGATTCGGATAGAAAAAGCGACATCCAACTTGATGCGCCACGATTTGTCATCAAATGGGCAGATGATTCCCGATTTTGGCGGTCGGACGAATAACACCGCCTATCGACAAGTGGATTTGTCGATAGGCGGCTTGTTGCTTGGCGCTCTGTCACTTTTGTGACTGGGATCTTATTTACATATTTTTTTAAACGAATGATAAAAAATAAGAAAAAAGGACTAAATTCGCAGTATAATAGAACTACCTTATATATTGTGACAAAAGGTGAAGGGGGGATTATATGCTGTTAAAATGGCTACAACCAAATGTGCAAGAACTCCTTGAACAAGGAACAGACTATTCTTTTGCAGGTCGTTTTGCTGACACACTATCATTTAATCATTTTACTAAGGAAGATTTCCATCAATTGCAGGACGTTTATCAACTACTCGCTTCTCATCAGGATGAACTTGTGCAGTTTTTTTATGAAATGCTCCAACAAATTCATGCAAAAGCAGCGCAATCCATTACTCAAGATCGCATTACGCAGTACGTCCATGCATTTTTTACGATGGAGCGCAATCGCGCATATGTCAATGAAATTCTGTCCTTTTTTTCCATTTGCTGCGCAGAGAAAAAGTGAATATTGGCAAATTGATTGTCGCTTTTAATCGATTTAACTTTTATATGGGTACCCTTCTACTGTCAAAAGGGTTTTTGTCCCCTAAACGACATTTAAAACTAACGAGGTCGCTACAGCGTGCTTTTAATATCGAATTGGAAGTGCTGGTTGAAGCCTATACGGAAGCGATGCTTGAGCAAATTGCCGACGGCACGGCCCAATTAATGGAGAAAAACGCAGAAATTATGTTTATTAAAGATTTACTGCGCTCTCTTGATGAACAAAATGCAGATGTCCAAATGGTAACAGCTGCAACCGAAGAAATAAACACATCCGTTTCCGAAGTGGCTAATACAGCAATGGCGATTGCTGAAAAAACTACCTCATCGGTTGAACGAGCGGAAAAGGGCCAGCACATGAGGACTTCTGCATTTAACGAAATCATTGAAACAGATGAAATGTTTAACAACATGGTAGAGCGCTTTGAGCATCTACAGCAGCATTTGAGTGCTATTGAAAAAGTGATGCAGCTTGTCAACGGCATCGCGGACCAAACCAACCTTTTAGCGCTGAATGCCTCCATTGAGGCGGCGCGTGCTGGAGAACATGGCAGAGGGTTTGCCGTTGTAGCTGAAGAGATCCGTAAACTAGCGGATCACACCGTTCAGTCGCTTAGCGAAGTACATAAAAACGTAGGAGAGCTGCGAAATATTTCGGCTGAAGTCTCTTCAGCTATTCATTCCACCTCTTCTGTTATTCGCCAAGCTGTTACACAAGCTCAGGAAGCGATGCCATTGTTAAATGAAATCACGCAGGCAATGAATGACATTCAAGATCACACCAGTACGAATGCAGCTGTTGCTGAGGAGCAATCGGCAGCTGTCGATGAAATTGCTCAACGCATGTCCTCGATTGCTTCGCTAACAGAATCTGTGCATGAAATTGGCCAAACAACAGGAAAAACGGTGCATCAGTTAAGTAAAGCCATTGACCAATTTCGCTTGCAGCTCGTTCAAGATAGTGGTGTTCATCTTTCTTCAAAAGCACTTCTTTATTTGGCCAAAACAGATCACCTTCTTTGGAAATGGCGAATTTATAATATGATGATCGGCTTTGAGCATATTCGTGCCGAAGATGTGGCCTCTCATCGCCACTGTCGTCTTGGAAAATGGTATTTTGATCCCGAAATACAAGCCCAATTAAAGGGAGTCCCGGCCTTCGATCAGCTGGATGAGCCTCATCAGCGTGTTCATATCGCGGCAAAGGAGGCAGCAGAATTTTATGCCCAAGGACGCCTCGAACAAGCAGAAGCAAGTTTACGCCGATTGGAGAAAGCCTCTGCTCAAGTCATCGAATGGCTCGATGAGCTGATTCATAAAATCGGACAAGAGCGCACTTTTGAAACCCGTCTCTAGACAGAGCGGGTTTTTTATAGATTGATTGAAAAACTTTTTCCTGTCTAAATAGCGTATACTATTTGTAGAGTTACGTTCATGTGTAAAAATACATATAGAATGAAGAAAAATTTGATTAAAAATTCATGTTATTCATTGCTTTTAATGAATAGAACGGAAAGAGCTTATGGATGGAAGGCGGATATGTGAAAAAAGGGCGATTTTTAAAAATTTTCCATCCATGCTTTTTTCCGGACATTATTCGTTCAATCTGTATCCATAAGCAAAAAATGCTCATCTCGGTTCCATGGTGGTTCATATCATAAAAGAAGAGGCAAAACCCAACACGGTCTCAGACAGCAGCAATTGCCCTTTCTTCTTCGCTGAACAGAGTGACAGAAGCCACAAAACATTGAATAATTGAGAAGAAAGCAGAGAGGAGACAGATGTATGCTACATATTAAACGATTATCACAATGCACGTTAGAGGAAGCAGTCACGGCTTGGAATACGGGTTTTGAAGGATACTATTTTGATGCTACGATGACCGTTGAACGATTTTTAGAGAGGCTCGTACTTGAAGGATTATCTCCAACGCTATCAATCGTTGCTTTTCAGGATGAGAAGCCAATTGGCATCATCAAAAATGGCATTCGTCTGTTCAATGGGATGAAAATTGCTTGGAATGGCGGAACGGGGGTGGCGTCTGCATTTAGAAAAAAAGGCATTGGAAAAGCGATGATGGAAGCTGCTCTTTCTATCTATCAAGAAGAAGGTGTCCAGCTAGCCACATTAGAGGCGATCCGTGCCAATCAAAGGGCAATTTCTCTTTATGAACAAATGGGATATCAAATGGTCGATGAGCTGGAGCATTTGGAATGGAAGGGAGCTTATCTACATGCAAAGTCAGCTTCCTATCCTTATCTAGTGGAAAAGACTATTCCGCAACAAGTGAGTGATTTGTCCTTTTATAAAGGATTAAACCCTTGGCAAACACAGTGGCAAAGTGCAAAAGATGGAGAGGCGATCATCGTAAAAGACGAACAAGGACTTCCCATCGGATATGCTTATTATCGCAGAAGTTTTCATGGACATGGAAAACATGAAAAAACGATCTTATTTCAATGTGAGGCTCATCCTGAGAGAAACGATGCAGGAGATCTCGTTCGTTTTATGATTGATCAAGTGCTCGCCTTCGCTGACGATTCGGTCGTTACGATCATTCCCAATCTGCCTGTCAATCAATCCAAACAAACCTATTCCATTTTAAAGGAAATTGGGTTTCAGACTATCGTCCAGCAAGTATTTATGGTGAAAGAGCTGAAATAAAGAAAAAATTAGAATCTCTCCTTTATGAACGGATTGGGGCATAGGCCATGCCATTTGGGAATACATATTGAAGTGGTTTCGATTTTTTTAGAAGGAGAGGGCATTCATGAGCAGTACGCTGGAAGAGAAAGCGAGATTTGAACATCGATTTTGGCTTCAGGTTTTAGGTGATCATGCCCGATTTATTTATGAGGCTTTGGCTCCAGTAGAAAAAGAGGATATTGCGACTGCCTACCAGTTTATCCAAGCATTTGACCGCCTTCTTGGCAAAACGGATTCGGAAAATTGGTCTCAATTAACTTTAGCGGCAGAAGCGGAAGCGCTGCGACTGCGTGAATTTAAGCTGCATCTGATCAGAAAGCATTTATTGGGACAAATCAAAATACATCTTTCACCAACCTTTCTTAATCATATGGTGAATGAGCTGGAGGAATATTTGCGACTATTGAGTTATTTTAAAGCTAACCAAGTGCCGCCTGTTTCTCATGAGCTTCACCATCATTTAATTTGGCTGTTAGACGCTGCGGGGCATGCCGGTATTATATCTTCTAATTTAGATGACGTCGAAAAGTCATTAAAGAAGAAAAGCAAAAAATATCAAAAGAACTTTGAAGCTTTTTATTTAAAAGCGGTTGAACTTACCGGATATTTGCGTACGAATTTATCTAGCTTTCCTGCATTAAAAAAGATGAATTCGGATGCCGCATTAGAGATTAAACTGTTCCAGCAATTTCTTCAAGAATTAGAGGAGCTTGAACTTAGCGCCCAAGCTCTTGGCACGTTCACCGCGCTTATGGCGGATCATATGTTTCGCGAAGAGTGTTATTATTTAATGAAACTGGCTGAATCCGCTGACTTAGAAAGTCCGCATTGCGATCCGGCCAAACCTCGAATAGAAGAACGAACCTAATTTCTTTATGCGGTATGCGTGCTGCTTTTTTTGAATGTTTGATTCGCAATTTTCATCATTCCATAAATTACCTGAATTAATGATGAATAAAACACTTTTTTTAATAAATATTAATAACAAACTATTAAAGGAGATGATGATATTGCCAATGTCACAACAACACGGAAGAAGCAGCCAATCAAATGAGATTTTAATTCCTCATGCCGCAGCTGCGATTGAACAAATGAAATACGAAATCGCTCGTGAGTTTGGTGTCGAGCTTGGTCCTGATACAAGCTCTCGAGCAAATGGCTCTGTCGGAGGAGAAATTACAAAACGTCTTGTCTTAATGGCTCAAGAAAAATTACAATCAGCTTTTCGTCCAACGATCCATTAATCGCTATATAGACACAAGGTTTACATTCAGGAAGGGTTATAATTCGACCCTAATCACAGTTTCATTTATTAAATGTATTAAATGGATCATCGACATTCCTAAAGTCGTATCTTTTCGTAATGGAAAAAAAGCATCTTAATCTTCATCATGAATGATTAGGATGCTTTTATTCTTTAACTGTGGTCAAATCATCGGACCACATTTCTATAAACATTTTGATTTCTTCCTATTTTTCGATGGTTACGTGATGAAGAGAAGTCTATAACCTACCTTGAACCTTCGAAAAACATCTATCTCTTTCCTTATCGGATGCTGCTCTGTTCATTTTCCAAACGATCATTTACAAAAAATAGAAAAAGAATTATAATAAAATGTAATATTCAGAATTTTTTAATTGAGTTGTTCGGACTGCTGTTATCAAAAGAACATTCATACAATTTACAGCACCGTTCCCTATGAACCCGATACATGCTTAGAACGATGGGCTTGTAAATGTCGCGATGTTGGCATGTTTTGCGGTGTGGAAAGATTTTAGAATAGAGGTGTACAATAGAATGGAAGCAATTATCCAGATGAACAATGTATCACTGATTAAAGGAAATCGAGTCATTTTGAAAGAGCTGAACTGGGAAGTTAACGAGAAAGAGCATTGGGTTATTTTAGGTTTGAACGGTTCAGGAAAAACCTCTTTATTGAATATTGTGACAGGCTATCAATATCCAACAAAAGGAGAGGTAACGGTTTTAGGAAATGTATTTGGCAAAACGAATTTGCCGAATCTTCGAAAGCAAATCGGTTTTGTGAGCAGCGCTTTAGACGCTTTTCAATCAACGCTTGCCTCTGAATCAGTAGAGGATATTATTATCAGCGGCAAATTCGCCAGCATTGGTTTATATGAAAAAACGACGGATGAAGATAGGAAGCAGGCAGAACAGCTGATGCATATGTTTCGAATGAACCACCTGCAAGGAAAAGCGTATGATACATTATCGCAGGGAGAAAAGCGGAAGACGCTGATTGCCAGAGCCTTGATGGCCCAGCCTAAGCTGCTCATATTAGACGAGCCTTCTGTTGGATTAGACATTTTAACGCGGGAGGAATTGCTATGGTCTATTAAAGAGATTATCGCTAGTCAACGCTGCCATATTCTCTATGTCACTCACTATATCGAGGAGATTATTGAAGAAATGACACATGTTTTAGTATTAAAGGAAGGGAAAATCATTGCTTCGGGAAAAAAAGAGGAAGTGCTGATCGATCAACATTTATCTGAAGCCTTTCAGCTAGACATCAGCCTTCGTTGGGAAAATAAGCGGCCATGGGTTTCTATTCACCACAAAGCAGAGACACTTCATTCCAGCTATGATAAAAGCTGATGGTGCGATGCGGTTGAAAAAGAAAGATGCATGATCAGCAAAAAAAGTGTAAAAAATACAAGAGGACATGCTTCAAAACACAAGGCAGCTTAGGAGGTAAACAGCATGAACAAATGGAGAAACACATTAAGCGGTCTGATTGCTGCAAGCATTTTTTCTTTTTCCATCTTTGCAGTGAGCGCCGAGACGGCCATAGCGTCGCAGTCAGTAGAAAAAACGGTGCCATCTACATCCAACAACGAACATATGCTGATGGCTACCCTTTGGTATCAGAAATCAGGAGAGATGCAAGCACTTTATTATCAAGCATACAACCTGGGGAAAATGGTGGTTGACGACGCTCTTAAACAAAAGCGCAATAGTCATTCAAGGAAGAAACTGGCCATCGTGCTCGACATTGATGAAACCATTTTAAATAATAGCCCCTATGAAGCTTATATTATTCAAAAAGGAGTGCCGAACTTTACCGACTGGCATAAATGGGTGATGCAAGCACAAGCAGAAGCTCTTCCAGGTGCTGTTGAATTCCTTACATACGTTGATTCAAAAGGAATCGATATTTTCTACGTATCCAACCGCGATGAAAACGAGGGAAAGGCAACGATTAAAAACTTGAAGGAAAAAGGATTTCCACAAGCAACAGCGGACCATATGCTGTTTCGCGCCAAAGAAAATAGCAAAGAACCTCGCCGGCAAAAAATCCAGCAAACCCACGAAATTGTAGCATTGTTTGGAGATAATTTAAGCGATTTTACAAAAGAGTTTGACCAAAAGCCATTAGAAGAGCGCAATGCTAACGTGGATCGCTTCCGTGAAGAGTTCGGCCGCAAATTTATTGTTCTCCCGAATCCGATGTACGGCGACTGGGAGAATGCTATTTATGGCTACGACCTTGACCAAACGTTTGCTGAAAAAGCGAAAGTAAGAAAACAAGCATTGAACGCATATCCATTGAAGTAGCCGTTGATCAGCTATCTTCCCCCTTTTTCATTTGCTTCGAAAGGTTGTTCATGGTGGCAGTGATTTTCACCAAGAACGACCTTTTTCTGTAACACGATGCCCCCAATTTTATAGATAGTCTTGAACAATTCTCTATTATATACTGAAAATAACGTCTGATTATTTCTCCTATTGTTTAAGATTTCAAAGTGATTATAATTGTATCTAGGATGCTATATGATTTTGCGATAACCCATTCACCCAAAAAAAGTAAAGATGGGGAAGAGGTTTTAAAGGATCGCCGCATTTCGTTCTAGATTTTAATGATTCGAGGTGCAAGCAATATGTGGAAAGGATATGTGCTCGTATTTTTATCAGCAACGGGATTTGCCTTCATTCCCATCTTTGCATTGTATGCGTACGAGAGCGGTGTAACAGTCACAACTTTGCTGTTTTTGCGTTTTGCGTTTGCTGCACTTTTCTTTTTTATGTATTTACTTATCAAAGAAAAGCATTGGAAAGTGTCATGGTCCCATCTTTTTTATCTGTTTCTGCTAGGCGGCATTTGTTATACTATGCAATCTACTTTTTATTTTAATGCAGTGAAGTACATCCCGTCCTCACTAGCGGCTTTATTGCTTTACCTAAATCCGATTTTTGTCGCTATTCTTTCATTTTTCATCAATAAAGAGAAACTAACCACGCCAATCATCACAGCGATATGTATTTCTTTAATAGGGATGATAATGGTGTTAGGGGCTCCAGCGGGAGGTATTCAACCAGCCGGGGTAGGACTTGCGATCGGAGCAGCGGTGATTTATTCGATCTATATTATTATGGGGAGCAAAGTGACGGCACAAGTACAGCCGATTACGACTAGCGCCTATATTGCGTTATTTGCGGCGATGTCTTTTTTTATATGGGGCACATTGACGCAAACGCTTCATTTTCATTTTGATCATATCGGCTGGCTTCCCGTCATCGGAACCTCTTTCTTCTCTAGCATTCTCGCTATGCTTACGTTTTTTGCCGGAATGAATATGATTGGGCCAACCAAAGCATCGATTCTAAGCATGATTGAGCCAGTCATTACGTTTCTCCTATCTATGGTATTTTTGCATGAAACAATGTCCATGATGCAAATCATTGGTGGGCTGATTGTACTAAGCGGCGCCATGTTAGTCGTAATGGCAAGAGAAAACAGGACCGAAAAGAAAGTAACCTCCATCCGTTCATGATGGGGGTTTTTAACATGATCCACCGAGAAGTCTGCCCCCTCAGGGAAGGAGGTTTATTTATGCAATCATAACAAAAGTGAGGGAAGCAGGAATGACCGCTATCCTTATCCAATTGAATATAGGCACGTTTAACACATTAATCAGGAATATGGTGTAAGAAGAAACAAAACGTCAGGAGGGGATGATTGTATGAATCAAAATTCACATAAATCTCCCGTTGCGTTTGTGACGGGGGCATCAAGCGGCTTTGGATTACGGACAAGCGTGGCGCTTGCCCGTGAAGGTTATCAGGTAGTGGCTTCAATGCGAAACGTTCAGAACAAAGGAGGGCTAGAATCGGCCGCTCAAGAAGCTGGGGTCATCGATCGGTTAGAGGTTATTTCATTGGATGTCACCGACTTTTTCGCTGTGGAAATGGTCATTCAAGACGTAATCAACCGTTATGGGCAGATTGATGTATTAGTAAACAACGCAGGCTTTGCCACAGGTGGCTTTACAGAAGAGCTTGATATCGAGGAATGGCAGCAGCAATTCCAAACGAACTTTTTTGGACTAGTCGCTGTCACAAAAGCGGTGTTGCCATCGATGAGAGAGCGTCGAAATGGCAAGATCATCAATATCAGCAGCATTAGCGGACAAATCGGGTTCCCTTCGATGGGCCCTTATGTAGCATCAAAATTTGCCGTAGAAGGGTTTAGCGAGTCGCTTCGTTTGGAAATGTTGCCATACGGAGTTTATGTCGTGTTAATCGAACCTGGTTCTTACAAAACGGATATTTGGTCCAAATCGATAGGAAGAGTAACGATCTCTCCTCATTCCGCTTATGCCAAAGAGATGAACGCCGTTTTAAAATACGTCAATCGCGTTGCAGAGACGGCACCTCCTCCAGACGAAGTCATTCGCAAGATTGTCGAGGTAGCAAAGTCCCCAGCCCCAGATTTACGATATCCGGTTGGCAGAGGGGTGAAACTAACGATAGCTCTGAAAAAACGACTTCCGTGGAAGTGGTGGGAGCGGATGGCCATCAAACAGTTTCACAAAGAAAAAAGACAGTGAGGAGAGAGTGTCTAAAAAAATCGGTGCCTCTTTCGCAAAAAGAAAAGAGGCGCCAGTTTCTAGTCTTATGTTAGCTTTCCTTTTTGTCTAATGCTTGTTTAAGCAATTCTCCTAAGCTTGTGCCAAACGCGTCGTTTTCCGCGCTATACTTTTTCAACAATGCCCGGTCTTGGCGGTTAATCGCTGTGCTTTTCTTTTCCTCGGCTTTTTCGACCATGTTGCAACGGCGGCATTGAAAATAAACGCCCGCTTTTCCTTCATGGATTTCCATTCGTTTTTGACATTGCGGGCAACGCCGTTTCGACAGCTTCGCTTCCTTTTTATGCTTGCGATAGCGGCACTCTGTGTTAGAACAGATGAGCACTTTGCCTTCTTTCGTTGTCCGTTCTTTTAAAAACGAGCCACACTCTGGGCACATTGAGCCGGTCAAATTGTGCGCTCGGTAGGTTTGCTTGCTTTGTTTAATCTCAGAGACAAGCTGTTCTGTTTGCCGGCGGATGTTTTGCAAAAAGGCTTTCGCATTTCCTTTTCCGCGAGCGATGGCTTCCAGCTCCCGTTCCCAGCGCGCTGTTAGTTCAGGTGATCTCAGCTCTTGATTAACGAGTTCGATTAGCTGTTTTCCTTTTTTTGTCGGATATAAGCGGCTATTTTTTCGTTCCACTGCCTCCGTTTCGAGAAGGCGCTCAATAATATCGGCTCTTGTGGCAGGTGTACCAAGGCCGTATTTTTCCATGTGTGATAAAATATCAGCTTCTGAATAACGAAGGGGCGGCTCTGTAAGTGCTTCTTTAAGTTCTAGCTCATTCAATGTCAACACTTGTCCTTTTCTTATGATCGGCAAATGTGGCCGGGATGGCTCATTGTCGCTTTTTCCTAGCACTTTGCGAAAACCGATATCCACGACTGCCGTTTCGCGAGCCGCTAGCGGCTCGCCTCCGGCATCAAAAACAACATGAATCGTTTCATATTCATAAGCAGGATAAAATAGCGCCAAAAAACGGCGTGCAATTAAATCATATAGTTTTCGCTCTTCATCAGAGAGCTTCATCAGATGGAGCGGCTCTTCCGTTGGAATAATAGCATGATGGTCCGTTACTTTTTCTTGATTAAACACCCGTCTGGCGATGACCTTGCTTTTTTTGGCCAGAAGCGGACCAACTTCTTCCTTATAGCTTCCTGCCATCGCTTTCAGCCGCTCAAGCATCGTTGCTTCCATATCTGGTGTTAAATAGCGGGAGTCTGTACGCGGATAGGTGACAAGCTTATGATGCTCATAGAGCCGCTGCAAGATATTTAATGTTTTCTTTGCGGAAAATCCAAACCGTTTGTTAGCCTCGCGCTGCAGCTCAGTTAAATCATAGGGAAGCGGCTGTGGTTCTGTTTTTTTCTTTCGTTCTATAGAAATAACGGATGCTTGTTGTATTTGCAGCTTTTGATATAGCTGATGGGCCGCTTCTTTTGAAAAAATTCGCTTTTCGCCATTCTTCTCCCAAACCGCTGAAAACGGGCCGATGCGGGCATGAATGGTCCAATACGGCTTAGGGACAAAGTGCTGAATTTCTTTTTCACGCTCTATAATCATGGCGAGCGTCGGGGTTTGAACGCGTCCGGCCGACAGAGGTTCATGATACTTTGTCGTTAACGCTCTTGTGACATTTAAACCGATCAACCAATCCGCTTCTGCGCGACAAACAGCCGATTGATATAAAGAGTCAAATTGTGCTCCTGGTTTTAGCTGTTTGAATCCATCTCTAATCGCTTTGTCTGTCTGCGAAGAAATCCATAAGCGCCAGAGCGGCTTTTTCCACTGGATTTTTTGCAAAATCCATCTGGCGACAAGCTCGCCTTCGCGTCCTGCATCTGTAGCAATGATGCAATCCTTAATATCTGGGCGTTTAGCCAAATGGGCAATCGCCCTAAATTGCGGACTTGTTTGTTTAATAATAGTTAATCCCATCTTCTGTGGAATAATCGGCAAATCCTCGAGTCTCCATGTTTTATATTTCGGATCGTAATGCTCCGGCATTTTTAATTCAATTAAATGGCCAAGCGCCCATGTGACAATATATTTGCTTCCTTCAAAGTAGTGCTTATGAGGCTGTTTGCAGCCAAGCACACGGGCAATTTCACGGGCGACGCTCGGCTTTTCAGCAAGAACGAGAGATTTCAATGCTATTCTCCTTTCCATCCATCAACAGATTACTTGATTAAGTATAACGGAAAGAACACCGTTTTGCATCTTAGAGGAGAAAGGGAATTAAGTTTTTATGTTGAAAATGACTATCAGACAGAAAAAAATGGTTTCTATTTTTTGTAATGAAGGATGTATCGTAACCTGAATCACGGTATAATGAGGATAATTTTCCTTTTTATGTTTATGTAGAACCTAAAATTCGCCCTTGTTTCAGTCTGCCAGGAGGGATGTTAAGCATACGAACCATTTTGCATAAAAGCATCATTCGAAGATCGATTAGAAAAAGAAAAAACGGACTAAAAACAAGGAAAAAGCTCAATCAGCCAAATAAGACTCAGGCTGATTGAGCTTTCTTACTATGATCGATTATTCTTGTACTACTTTTTCCATTTAATCTTGACTGCTCGTTTGATTAGCGAGCTGTTGGAAAGACGCGTCTGACCATTTCGCTAAATTCCTCGAAAAGTCCGGAGACGGGTCTCCCTTGCTGCAATTTTTGTGAATAATCAGCCATGCGTTCGACAAAATCAGGATTTGTTGAAACAAACACATTATCGATTTTTGGATCTGTCTGTTTCACTGTATTCGCAATTTTTCGCTCAACATCCTTTGTCATTTTGCCTTTTAGATGATTGCTGAGTATAACCGCGACATACGCTGTGCGATTAGCGACAATCACATTTGCTTCACTTACTTCTTTCAAGTCCGCAACGCGGTCAGCTGCTGTTTGGGCGACTTCCATTCTTGTTTCTTGATTCGTCGGACGGTTGCGGTCAGGCGGATTATATCGGACATTTTGCACGCGGTTATCGTTATTTCTTGCTTCATTGTCATAATTATTAGCGGCACATCCAAACAAAAGAGGAATGGCAAGTGCCAAGGTCATGATTAGCTTTGCATATTTCAGCATGATTAGATCATCTCCTTTCAAGAAAAATCATCTCTGTTGTTAATGTGTCTCCATTTCCCTTTTTTATACGGTTAATCCGGAAAAATAAGCGCCGGCTGTCCATGCATGTGAAGGAAGATAGAATAAATCATCTGTCGATGAACAATTAAAGATGTAAAAACTAAAGTGTTAAGTTTCATCATGATATGAAAAAAATTGACAAAATGAAAAAAAGCGTAGTATATTTATCTTGAATTAAAAATAAATTAATTCGAGATATTTCGGAAATCTTTAAGAGCATTCAATATGGATTTGGTTTTAGGACTTGCCTGTCACACATAATTTATAGAAAGAAAAAAGATCTTAGCCCAGTACCGGCAGATCCTCCTATAAGCCAGCCGTTTTGTGAGGTGAAAGGCAAGTAAGAAAGTGTCTCGAATTAACAATATTTGAATTGAGTATAAAAACTGGAGGAATCGAAATGGAATCTTTCACACAATTAGTCAAAGAACGTCGTTCCGCTCATAATTTTCTTGAAAATCATCCCATTAGCGAAAAAGAGCTAAATGAGATCTTCGAGTTAGTAAAGCTCGCGCCATCAGCTTTTAATTTACAGCATACTCGCTATTTGGTGGTTCTTCATCCTGGCTTAAAAGAAAAAGTAAAAAAAGCTGCTTACGGACAACACAAAGTGTCGACAGCGTCTGCCGTCATTGTAGTCTTAGGAGACAAAAAGGCTTATCGAGAAGCAGCTCACATTTATGAAGGGCTTTTAGCACTGGGAATTTTAAATAAGCATGAATTCGAGCAAATGGTAGGGGATACCGTTTCTTTTTATGAAAACAGGGGCGAAGTCTTTCAACGGGATGAAGCGATTCGAAACGCATCGTTATCAGCCATGCTGTTTATGCTCGCTGCTAAGAGCAAAGGATGGGACACTTGCCCAATGATCGGCTTTGATCCTAACGAACTGAAGCAAACGTTAAATATTTCAGATCCATATGAACCTGTACTGATGATTACAGTAGGGAAAGAAAAAATTCAAAGCAGAAGGCCAAGAGGATACCGTAAACCGGTATCTGAATTTGTTAACTATTTATAAAACATCTTAGGGAGGGACAGAAAAATGATGGATGTAGGTTTATTGATTATTCGATTGGTGGTTGGTTTAACATTTATGGGACATGGTGCACAAAAATTATTTGGATGGTTTGGCGGTTATGGGATCAAGGGAACAGGAAGCTGGTTTGAGTCCATAGGCATGAAACCGGGGGTGACGATGGCCTTGTTGGCTGGATTAGCCGAGTTTATTGGCGGAGCTTTATTTGCTGCCGGCTTATTCACTTGGATCGCAGCATTGCTTCTCGCGCTTACGATGCTTGTGGCCATTGTGAAAGTCCATCAAGCGAACGGGTTTTGGGTTACACAAAATGGTTTTGAATACAATTTCGTTCTGCTCGCTGTCGCGATAGGAGTCGCCTTAATTGGACCTGGACAGTACGCAATAGATGCCCTTTTCTAAACAATAAACTTCTTATTGGGATTGAAGGAAAGCAGCCTTCAATCCTTTTTTACGGTTTAGGGGATCTAAAATCGTTTGGCTGTCATAATTTATTCGTTCCCGTTCATAATAACGATACAAATCGAAAGCAAGGAAGCCAGTTGAGATAAGGAGATTGTTATGAAAAACAACAAAAGCAGACAACAGCGCGCTCTAATAAAAGGAATCATGCTTATCGTCAAAATCGCATTGGCAGCTGGCGTATCATGGGAGGTAGCGAAGCTGCTTGGCTCCAAACATCCTTACTTAGCACCGTTAACCGTCATTCTTTCTATGCAAGAAACCGTTTGGCATTCAGCTGCCTATGCTTTTTATAGAATGATTGGCACTGTTTTTGGAGTGGTTGTGACGGTCTTTATTGTCAGTCATTTGGAGGTAAATGGATGGACGATTGGCTGCTTATTGCTTGGGGGAATGCTGCTTCCCGTCATACTAAGAGTACATAAAACCATCATTCATCAAGTGGCCTTGACCATTTTGTTAGTGTTTGTCTTTGCCCACCAAACAGCCAGTTATCCCTCAGATCGGGTGAGAGATACCATCGTCGGAGCATTCACAGCCATTTTCATTCACATGTTGCTTTTTCCACCGAGCTATGTGAAAGAAGCCGGACAAACCTTAAATCAATTTGGTTTTCATCTTATCCAGCTATTTAAGAGAAGTGCTGATTGGGTTCATGGTCACTGTGATCCTCTTGAGGGACAAGCGTTAAAAAAAGATGTAGCCAACCTGCTGCAGGAGCTGCATCAAGTGCAGAAGGATTTACAAATGGCAGAGAAAAGCCTTAAATTAAACATTTTCTCAAAAAATAAACAGCAGTCATTAAAGCAATATAAGCACATCCTTTCGCTATTGACAACAGGCTATCTGTATATTTCCAGCATTCTTCCCCCGTTCCACGACTGGACCAAAATGGGAACGATGTCAGCAGATGAACGAGAGCAATGGACCATGCAATTAAAAATGCTGGGGGAATACATAGGAAATCAGCTCCATCAAGCAATGGAGAAGCAAAATCATTCAGGAGCCTCCGGCCGGATGCCTGACTTGCTTGACTTATCTGCGCTTTCCCTGCAAATTAGTGTTCCGTCAGAGTTAAAATGGTACCGATATCCATTAAGTCTGTATCAGCAAACCGCCCAACTCATTCAAGAATTAAAAATGACACGGCAATAACGGAGGAGAAGTAAGCCTCCTCCTTTTTCTTTGCCATGCAAAGCCAATCAATTAGTAAGCTTGATATCGCATCTATACATATAAAGAGGAAAATTTTTATTGGTAAGGCTTGCTTGAACCAACAAATTAGATTAATATCTAATTAGGTGTATATCGAATTAAAGAGATAATAACGCTTCCGCATTTTTAGCAGATGCTGGAAAAATCAATTAGTAAAAAAATGATGAGCAAACAACGACGATATCCATCATTTATTATTTTTTGCTCATCTAATTAGATATATATCAAATTAGAGAGGGGAATTGGATGGGAAGCATAGCTCATCTTTTGCAACAAGAAAAGCATTATCTGCGGCTATTTGGAGCGGGAATTGTGAATGGAATCGGCGATCGCTTTAGTCAAGTGGCGTTGTTATCGAAGCTTTTAGAATTAACGGGTTCCGGATGGGCTGTTGGTGCTGTTTTAGCCATTCGTGTTTTTCCTTTTTTATTATTCGGTCCTTTAGGAGGAAAGCTGGCCGATCAGTTTTCACGAAAAAACATCCTAATTATAACCGATCTATCTAGAATCATTTTTGCGATTTCATTGGCATTTGCCAATAGCGCAGATGATATGTGGCTGATTTACATTAGTACGTTTATGCTAGCCGCAGGAGAAGCCATTTACGCTCCTGCGCGAAAATCGTGGATTCCGTTGCTTGTCAAAAAAGATCATATCATCAAAATTAACAGTTTAGAGCAAGTTATGCTTGGCATTGTTTTAATCGGAGGATCATTGTCCGGGGGAATCGTGGCTTTTTATTTTGGAACGGATTTGACATTTTGGCTGAACGGGCTTTCATTTTTGCTTGCGGCTTTTATGATCGCTTCCATTCCATTCGTCCATCGAAAGAGAGAGCCAGATAAAGAAAAAAGAACAGGCACCTTTCACTCGATCCAAACAATCAAAAAGTTAGTAATAGCTTCTGCCGCTTTGTATATTGTGTGCTTGTTTGAACTGATTGTGCCGCTGTTTAATGGCATTGATAATGTTCTCATTAGCATCTATGCCATTCAAGAGTTTCATCTTGGCGATATAGGAGTCGGTCTGTTTTACGGGGCTCTTGGAGTGGGATTAATGTTAAGCTTTATGATTTCCCAGCGAATCACTCAGCATCTTTTATTCATTGGGCTGGCGGCACTTATAATAGAAGGGATAGGCCTCATGTTTTTAAGCCACGTCTACTTAGCATGGATCGCTTGTCTGCTTTATATTTTCATCTCTTTTGCATCTGGTATTTGCAATACATGTATGGATTCTATCGTTATGCAAGAAACACCTGTTGGCCAGCAAGGCTTCGTATTTGGATGGCTGGTAACCGTGTCAAATACCTTCATCGGAATATCTATGTTCACAACTGGAATCATGTTAGAAGCCGTCAGTAATCGAATGCTTGGTTTATTGGGAGGACTCGGCTTTGTGCTAACAGGGCTATTTCTTGCTATGGTATATTGGACTAAACAAAAGAAACGAATGATGAGAAAAGAATCATTTGATACGAATAGTCGAGGAGAAGATACGCGATGAACAAGCGATTGGTTGGTGCGGCTATTTACCATGAAGGATTTGTATAATATATTTTCACGGTTCACGACCGTATTGGCATGGTGACAGGAAAAATGCCATTTTTTGTAAATTGAGATTGATTTTTAACACATCTACCGAGAAGCTCCCCCTCTAAACGGAATGAAGGTAGGAGAGGTTCATAATGCTAATGAATGACAGTTTCTGTTTAAAGGAGGCAAAAAAGCTGTTGAACGTATGACTTGATTCATACGCTCAAACAGCTTTTTGTTTCAGGCTGCCTCAGGCCGCCCAAACGGCTGGGCTTTGTGAGTTGTCATGATTTAGCTTTAGCAGGATGAAGCATTCGAAACATCGGAAGCATGATGATCATCCCAATGAAAAACAGCGCGGCGGAAATCTGATAAATAAGAAATAGAGATAGCTGTTCCTTCAAGAGACCAGACAAGCTCATTGTAATGACCATCGCTCCCATGAACATCGGTGTCAATATGCCGTTGACACGGCCTACGAACGCTGCATCCGTTTGATTCATAATAATGGTGTTCATGCCGATATGAAAAGCCGGCATAAACAAACCAATAGAAAACTCTGCCAATAGGGTGAGCCAAAACAGAGTGGACCAGCCGATCACAAAAATCCCTATGGCCATACTGCCCATTCCCATCATGAGTAAAATATGCGGCGCCACTCGATGGGAAAATGCCATAGCTAAACCTCCACCGATCATCATAGCGGCCCCGTGTGCGGCGAACAGCCATTGCAAATAGCTTTCTTCCATCCCAAGCCGCTCAGTCACAAGAAAGATAGACAAAGGCTGGATTAATCCTATCCCGAATCCAGCGGCAATAAATCCTCCGCCAAGAATCACAAGCACTTTACGCGACCATACATAGTGAAAGCCTTGCTTCATTTCATCCCAAAGGGGGACAGAAGAATCAGTTTTTTCGATTCGATCCGGCGGCAGCAGGGTTAGCACAAGAGCAGAGAATAAAAAAGCGAGACCGACGATCGCCATGGAAATATAAATTCCAAATTGTTGAAATACAAATGTTCCTAATACAGGGCCAATCACAACAAAGACGGCCATCATGGTTTGGAATAGCGACATGCCTGCTTGCATCTGTGCTTCGTGAACGTGCACTTTAAATAATTTCATTCCCGAAGGCTGAGAAAACTGCGATAAAATGGCAGAAACAAAGGTTGCGAGAAACACTGCTTTCCATGTGCTAAATAAAAGTGCAAGAAGGATGGCAAAGATTGATAGGGCACTTAAGAGATCACACCAGATCATCGTGCGTTTAGGCCGCCAGCGGTCGGCAAACGTTCCGCCGATAAATGAAAAGATAAAAATGGGTGCAAATTCAGCCACTGAAATAAGTGAAACAGCAAGTGCGTTGCCATTCGTTTTTTCGGTAACAAACAATAAAATCGCAAAGTTGCGAATCCAAATGCCGATTTGGATAAGCACTCCTGCTGTCATAATCGTTTGAATAAAGCGATTACGCAATAGCGAAGCCATAGATGGATTGGTATGTGTTACGGACATAACATAACCTCTCTACTTGTATTTATTTTCAAACTGTTAAGGCTTTGCAAGATTTAGCTGCCATGACACTCCAACTGTTGGCTGAATGGAGATGGAGCAAGCAGCATGAGAACTGTTCCTCTCTGTGCCAACTGTTCAAATGCTTGCTTAAAAATATGGCCGGCGTAAACGAGTGAGGATGGCTGCTGTTAATCGCATCATCGGCTGTTCCTTTAAGACGAATGCCGCATATCAAACCGCCCCATTTTCATGATGAAAAAACATGCTTGATTTCTATTGGTTTGAACCCATTTCCAATTCTCTCCTTTATCAAACGTGTAAAAACAATAGGAGAAAATATACGAATATACGTTCTGTATCTCTATTATCAATCATCAATGGCCATTTGTCAACTAAATAATCAATTTTTGAATTGATAGAAAAAGGGGGGATTAAAAAGCGAAAACATCCGCCAAAAGGGATTTTCATATTTTTGCCGAATGAAAAATAGAAAACAAACTTCTCTAAATAAATACTATATGACTCTCCACATCACATAAAAGAGAAAAAGTCGTTCAATAAAATTTTTGTCCCTCCTTTTGCTGTATCAACTGTCCATGGGTAAAAAAATGGATCGTGATAAAAATAAGCGACATGACGAAGTGATGATGATCAACATAGCGACGAAGGAAGATTGACAAAAACGAAAACTATTGAATGATGGGGGAGAAAGCGAATGAAGAAACGCTTAGCAAGCATCACCTGTATCATGATTTTTCTAGCAAGTTGTTCAAATCAATCGGAAGATAACGAGCAAAATGACTCCCATCCTGTTGAACACGAAAGCATCATTGCGCAAGATTTAAGCGCGCCATGGGCGATAGAATGGGACGGCACCTCCTTTTATATTTCAGAACGGACAGGTTCCATTGTCAAAATAACAGGCAAGCAGAAGGTAAGGCAAAATCTTCAATTGGATAAAAGGCTTGCGACGGCAGCTGAAGCAGGAGTATTAGGTTTTGCCCTCCACCCAGAGAAAAAGAACTATGCTTTTTTATATTACACATACGAGGATGAACACGGACAATTTAATCGGGTAGTAGAACTGCGTGAAAGGAGTGACGGATGGACAGAAGAGCGAGTGTTGTTAGATCGCATCCCAAGCGGCAATTTTCACCATGGCGGTAGAATCAAAATCGGACCAGATCGCAAGTTATATATTGCCACTGGAGATGCAACCGATCCAATGCTGGCGCAGGATTTATCGTCAATTGGAGGAAAAATTCTGCGGATGAATTTGGATGGGACGATACCAAGAGACAATCCTTTTTCTGACTCATTTGTTTATAGCTATGGGCATCGCAACCCCCAAGGTCTGGTTTGGGATGAGAACGGTCAGCTGTATAGCTCTGAACACGGCTCCAGCGCGCATGATGAGATCAATACGATCCAACCTGGGGGCAACTATGGCTGGCCTTTTATTCAGGGAGACGAGAAACAGGAAGGAATGATCAAGCCGTTATTCCATTCTGGCGGTCATACTTGGGCGCCATCTGGACTCGCTTATAACCGTGGAGTTTTATACGCTGCCCAACTGCGTGGCGAAGGAGTTTTGGCGTTCAATCTTGAAACGAAAACATATAAGCAAATCGTGAATCATGTGGGCCGGGTACGTGATGTGTTTATATGGAAGGATGATTTATATTTTGTCACGAATAACACGGACGGCAGGGGGGTTCCCGGTCATCACGATGATAAGTTCATCCGGATTCCGTTAGCGAAGAGTTTTTCACACTAGCCTAAAAGAAGCTTTCTGCGTTGCTTTATAAAAACATGTCGAGGTTTACGGAAATCGAGAAAAAGGAGAGAGGTTTGTGAAAGAAACGAAAACGATTTTAATGAGCGATTCCCTTGTTTTCTCTATGCCTGTTGAGCCATCACAAGAACCATTTGTTGACCTTGCTTACTTTGATCCAGATATTGCAGTAGATCCGGTTTTTGCAAACAGAAGCGATTACTTTTCGTTTGTGTCCGCCTGTCGATAGCCAAGAAGCTTTCTATAGCCAAAGCCTTGCTTCCAAAGGGCCTGCGCTTTTTGGTTAAAGAAGGATACAGACCTTTGCATATTCAGCAGCGTGCTTTTGATCGTGCTTTGCAACGGGCAAAGCTCCAGTTTCCAAACAAAAATTCAGCTGATCTTATAGCAGAGGCATCTAAATATGTGGCTACGCCAAATATAGCTCTTCACCCAACAGGAGGAGCCAGCGATTTAACTTTGGTTGATGTGAACGGCAGCGAGTTGGATCTTGGTACACCTATGATGCTATACCGCAAGAGACAGACAACGCCACTTTTTTTGACGCAGCCAATATTAGCGAAGAAGCTCGAAAAAACCGGCAAATCCTCGCTCATGCTCTTCAACCTGTCGGTTTTGTGAATGATTTTACAGAATGGTGGCATTGGTCATACGGCGACCGATATTGGGCGGTGATGACTCAAGCCAACCAAGCCCTTTATTCCGCTGTTTCCGAACAAGAACGGATCGGTTTATATAAACATTCATAAATCAATAGCGGTGTCGTTATCCAAAGACTAAACTGCAAAATTTGAATGGTTAGACAGAACAGGAGAGAGGCGAATGATCGAATATCCATTTTTACGAAAAGGAGCAACAATTGGTATCACCGCACCTTCCTCAGGCGTCAAGCCCGCTTTGCATCCGATGCTTCGAGGGGCTTGCGAACGCATAGAGAAAAAAGGGTATAAAGTCGTTTGCGGTGAAACGGTTTGGACGCAAGAAAAAGCCAAATCGGCTCATGCAAAAAAGAGAGTGAACGAATGGATGGACATGATGCAAAATGAAAAGATTGATTTGATCATCCCGCCTTGGGGAGGGGAGCTATCAATTGAGATTCTCGAAGAACTCGATTTCGCAAAGATTAACAAAAAATGGATTTTAGGGTATTCTGATACAAGCGTTCTACTATTAGCGATTACGCTAAACACCGGAATCGCCACTGCTCACGGAACGAACTTTGTAGATATTAGAGGTGAATATGTTGATGAGACAACAGCCATGTGGGAGACGGTTTTGTCGACGCAGTCAGGTGCAGCTGTGATTCAATATTCTTCGCGAAAATATCAAAAGGAGTGGCAGCATGACAACCCATCTCCATGCGTGTTCCATCTTACAGAAGAGACATATTGGAAAACCATTACAAATAGACCTGTCAACCTGCAAGGCCGATTGCTCGGTGGCTGCATTGATGTCATTCGGCATTTGATTGGCACACCTTATGGCCGTGTCCGTGATTTTCGTCAAACCCATCTCAACGGTGAGCCTATCATTTGGTATTTAGAAAACTGCGAGCTTTCCACTACAGATTTGCGGCGTTCTCTTGTGCAAATGAAATTGGCGGGCTGGTTTGATCATTGTTCGGGAATTTTGTTTGGGCGCAGCGCTGCCAATAAACCGATTGATGGCTATACAGCAGAAGATGTGTATCAAGATTTGGCGCAAGAGCTGCAAATTCCCATTGTGTACGATATCGACTGCGGACACGTTCCGCCGCAAATCACTTTTATTAACGGAGCGTTGGCTGAAGTCAAAGTGAACAACGGAAAAGGGAGCGTTATCCAACATTTCAAACCGTAAATGTAAGCAAAAGAGACATGAACATCGCTCCTGAATTCAGGAGGGTTCATGTCTTTCAAAACGGTTGCTCTGATGGACAGCTATTGTTCAGCAAACAGGATGAAAGAAGCTCTAAATGTGGCGATAGGAGCCCATCGAACCCTTTACTCTTGCTTGAAGGTTAATGTCTATGATGGGTTTATAGCACGATAAAGGATTTCCTGATAAAGTTCGTTCCAATCATGATAATAGTCTATTACTTCATTTGGATTGATAAAAATTCTTTCAACTGATTCGTATTTTCCTTCAAAATCCAATACTTGCTCAATATCCATACGATAAAAAACTTGATAGCCGATTTTGGGATAAGGACTGCTTTCATCCCATTTGGGATTGGCGCTATGATCAACGACAATATGCCCTAAAAGAAAACAGCTTCCTCTCACATAGCCTTCCTCATATGCTTCACGTTTGACACATTCTGTAGGAGTTTCTCCTTGTTCCATATGTCCGCCGGGAAAGTCCCATCCCCTATGGTTAAGATTCACCAGCAGCAGCTTGCCATCTTGAAAGCAAAAAGCGTGAGCACTTGTTATTAAATGTCTTGGCGGAAGCTGTGTATCCGGATTCCACGTTAATCTTACTTTTGCCTCTCCCCATTGAACAACTTTTGTGATCATGTTTTTCCCTCCATTTCTATCTTACTATAAAAAGAAAAAATAAAGGTTTTTAAAACAGGAATGGTCCAAATGAACTGAAATCTTCCTCGTATCTTCGCTTTTCAATGTCATGCTCGTAACGATCTTATCAACGGGGCTCCGTTTTTATTTGTTGAATAAGGGGGAAACAGACATGAAGAAAACGATCTATGATTGTAGTATTGCTTATAAGAAGCCTTATTACTGGGGCGATGTAGTACCATTATAAATTATGAGAAGTTGGTTTGGGAAGGGGGAGCGAATAAGGCGTTACCGCCGCCGCAACACGCAGGCATTTACTATTTTTAGCTTGGGCGTCTTTCGTTTTATCATGCGCGTTCATGTTGATTGGACTGTACAATATGGATGCGCCGCTTGTTGAGAAAGGATCATTACGCCGTCTGCGCCTGTTTTTTAGTCATGTCCTCATTCGTGCTGCAAAAAAACGATCCGCGACAATATCGAAGACGATAATTATGAGAAAGAGCATATGACAAAAAGGACGGAAAAAGAAGAAGCGAAATGATCCTTAGATGAATGTTCAATTATGTATTCATTGTCGCTAGCTGTCGAAGAGGCATCCTGATAAAAAATCAGCCATCCAGCAAAAGAAAAATTGAGCAAGTGTAAAAGCGGACAAATGAAGGTTGACTTCATGCGTCCGCTTTTGTTTTGCTCTTATCGTCTGTTTATCTTGGCTTTCATGAAGTAAAAAAGGAAGACAACTTACTGTTGAAAATAATCAGGGCGATGAAACCCTTCAAAGCTTGGGTCTGTTTCAATGATTTTTTGAAATTCTGGAGATTTGTAAGCTTCCATAATGTCCTTTACAAATGGTTTGTCTTTATCCTTGGTTCTAACGGCTACAAGATTTTGATATTCAAATGGCGGATTTTCTAAATATAAAGAAGAAGATAGTTTACGGCCTGACGACAAAATGAAGTTTCCATTCACTAACGCATAATCGGCATCGGGAATCGTCCTAGGAAGCTGGGCCTGCTCCACTTCGACAAAGGTAAAATTCACTTTCCGCGAGATGATATCTCTTTCCGAAACAGATATAGGCTTGTAATCTGGTTTTAACTGAACCCAACCGAGCTGCTCCAAAATTCTTAACGCCCTAGCTATATTAGGGGGATCATTTGGAATCGCGATTTTGTCTCCAGCCTTTAAGTCATCCAGCGAATCATGCTTATCAGAATATACTCCCATTGGAGCGGTAGGTACTTTAATAACTTCAGTCAGATCTAGTTTATTTTCCTTTTTGAAATTCTCTAAATAAGCGGTATGCTGGAATATATTTACGTCGATGGAGCCCTCGGCTAAAGCGAAGTTGGGCTGGATAATATCGTTAAATTCCACGTAGCGAATCGTATAGCCTTTTTTCTTTAAGTGAGGCTCTATTCCTTTTTTCACTTGATCAATATACGGACCTGGCGTAAACCCGAAGACCAATGTTTTGTTTTTTTCTTCATGAGCGCTGCTTGTACTTGTTTGATTAGTCCCACATCCTGAAACTGTGAACACCAATAAAAGCATACTGATCATCCATAGCCATTTTTTCATCTAACTATTCATCTCCCTTCGGCCATCCAATTCATAGTTATCCTATATGATTAAATGGAATATACCATAAAGATGATTGGCAATCAAGATGAAATTTTTCCAAATTTATCACAAATGCAATTTAATTCATAGTTGACATATAGGTTTTATATGATTAATATTGAGAGTAATCAATTTCAAGTAGGCGATAATACAGACATACTGCCTCTGATCTTGGCTTAGTCATTTTTAAGGAGTGGAAAAGCTTATGGCCGATAAGAAGCGAAATGGATTCATTGAGATCCTAAAAGATGGAAGAAGTGTGTGGATGGATGGAGAAAAGATAAACAATCTCGCGGAACATCCAGATTTTTCAGGAACATTGGCGACGATCAACCGCTTGTGGGAGATGCTGGACTCTCCGGAAGAACAGAAAATAGTAGGATTTGTCAGCCCAAAAACAGGCCAGTATGTCCATCAATCCTTTTTAGTTCCCACGAATCTTAAGGATATCATTTCACGAAGAGAGGCATTTACCTTATGGTCAAGAAAAACGTTTGGCGTAATGAGTAGACTATCGGATTATGCCAGTTCTTTAATTACGGGGTATTTTATTGATCGAGATCAATTTAACAAATATGATCCTAGCTTTTCTGAAAAAATCGAACAGTACTATGAACAGGCCAGAGACGAACGCCGGATCATCACCACGGCTGTTTTAGATCCACAGATTGATCGATCCAAGCCGTCGGTCGAGCAAACAGATCCCGACGCTTTGTTAAGAGTCGTTCGTAAAACCGAAGAAGGCGTTGTTGTCCGCGGTGCCAAAATGATTGCGACAGCTGCTCCATATGCTCACGACGTTATTATTATGCCGCATCAAAAGCTCTCAGATGGCCAAGTGGACAGTGCCTATATGTTTATTGTTCCTCTAAATTTAAAGGGATTGCACATCGTCTGTCGCGAATCGTTTGCTTCTCAAAATCAAGAAAAGCATCCATTAAGCGCCCAATTTGATGAAATGGATGCGGTGCTGATTTTTGATGATGTTTTGATTCCGTGGGAGCGGGTATTCATCAAGGAATCAGCCGAAGGTGTTTTTCAAGCTCAGTTGCATCAGCAACTGAATGTGCTGGCACATCATCAGACCGTTGTTCGATTGCTGACAAAGTTGCAGTTTGTAGCGGGAGTCGCTACGGCCATCGCCCAATCGATCGGAGCAGATCACTATCTTCATGTTCAAGAAAAGCTAGGAGAGCTTTACACACAACTTGACAGCATCGAAGCTTTACTTATCGCTTCAGAAATTCAAGGCGCTTTCCATCGCGATTCCGTCTATCTTCCAGCTCGTGTGCCTTTGCAAACGGCCCGGAATTTAGGAACTCGCTACTATCCTCGCGCGATTGAAATTTTAAAACAAATTGGAGCCGGCGGTTTTATTCAGCTTCCTTCTACTCCGATTGAAAAAAGTGAGACAATCTCGCCGCTATTAAAAAAATATTACAAAGGAGCCAATGTCGATGCTACAACCAAAACAGCTTTATTTCAAATCGGATGGGAGCTGGTTGGAAGTACATTAGGATCAAGGCATGATCTGTATGAAAGGTTTTATACAGGAGATCCTGTACGTACGTTTGCACAGCAGTATGACTTGTACGATAAGCAGCCTCTTAAAAAGAAACTTCATCATTTTTTAGAGAACATTAGCGAGAGGAAGGAAAAACATGAGCCAAGCCATTCCGTATATTCAACGCCTTCATGATGACAGAAATGTCTGGATCAACGGAAAGAAAGTGAACAATATCGAGCACCATCCTGCGTTTAAGGGAACGATTCGTACCATTCAATCACTGCTGAACTTGCAGAAAAACGAAGAAACAAAATCTCTGTTAATGTATCGGACAGAAGAAGGAACAGACGCCCATCTTTCCTTCCTTATTCCAAGAACGCACGAAGATTTACAGAAAAAGAGAATTGCCTATCAATACTGGGCGGATCAAACGTTTGGCGTGATGAGCCGTCTATCAGAATATTCCCGTTCCCTAATTACGGGCTGGTATGCCAACCGCGCAGAGCATGAATCATCACACCCTGGTTTTTCCGAAAAAATCGCACATTACTATCAACAATCTCGTGATTTGGATTTACTATCTACAGCAGCCGGCCATGATCCGCAAAGAAATCGTTCAAATATAACTAAAAAAGGCAAGGAGGGACTGTTACGTATTACCCGCCGAAATCGAGAAGGAGTCTTTTTAAGCGGTGCTAAAATGATTGCGACAGCGGCTCCTTATGTGGATGAACTGTTGCTTTTCTCCTTCCATAAAAGGAGTGAAAGTGAACGAGAATTTGCGAATGTTTTTGTAGTGCCAGTCCATGCGAAAGGTCTTCATATCGTTTGTCGTGAATCTTTCGCTTATGACCATCCTGTTGATTATCCGTTAAGCTCTCGGTTTGACGAGATGGATGCGGTGCTGATTTTTGATGAAGTATTTCTCCCATGGGAGCGAGTGCTTGTCTATGAAGATCCTGAATTTTCTTGGAAGCTTCGCATTGATCGCGCTGCTTCTTTACTAAGTCAGCATCAAACCGTTGTTCGTCTTGTTAGTAAATTAGAAAGTGTAGTAGCGATCGGAAATGAACTAGCAGAAACAGCGGGAGCCACAGCCTTTTTACACGTAAAAGAGAAGCTAGCGGAGCTCATCATTCAACTTGAAACAATAAAGGCGCTGCTCATTGCTTCTGAACATCACGCGCAGTTGTATAATGGTGTCTTGCTTCCCGCCCCCAACTTCTTAACAACTGCTCGTAATCTCGGAACGCGGTTTTATCCAAGAGCATTGGAAATTTTACAGCAAATTGGAGCCGGTGGACTTTTGCAGGTGCCTTCCAGCATCGAGGAATTTGATAGTCCTATCCGTTCGTTTCTACATGAATATTATAAAGGGACATACTCATCTGCTAAAGAAAGAACAAAACTTATCAAACTCGCTTGGGATCTCATTGGCAGTCCGCTCGGTGCACGACATGAATTGTATGAGCGTTTTTATTCTGGCGATCCCGTCAGAACATATGCAGCCCAGTACCATTCTTATCAGCACAAGCAGCGGCTGATTGATTTTGCCTATGAAGTTTTAAAATGAGGAGGTTCTTTTCATGTCCGTCCATTTTTATTGGTACGTACCCACAAATGGTGATGGTGAATATTTAGGATTAAAAACTCCAGAGCGTCCTCCGACGCTGGATTATATCGTACAAATCGCCCAGACAGCGGAAGCAGCTGGGTTTGAAGGAATTCTAATTCCGACCGGCATCCCTTATTTAGACTCGTGGATGGTGGGATCTGCTATTATCCATCATACAAAAAAAATCAAACCATTGATCGCCTTTCGTCCCGGTTTTATTGCTCCTACAGTGGCAGCGAAGATGGCGGCAACTCTTCATCATTTTGCGAATGGAAGAGTTCTTGTTAATGTCGTAACGGGAGGATCAGCGAAAGAACTGGGCCAAGACGGGGACTTCCTTGAACATGATCAGCGTTATCATCGGACAAGCGAGTTTCTCCATGTCGTCAAAAACGCTTGGACTCAGCCTTCATTCAACCATCAAGGCCATTACTTTACCATTAAAGATGGAACATTACGCCCGTCTATCTCTAAAAATCCAAATATTCCTATTTATTTTGGTGGATCATCTGAGATTGCTAAAGAAGTGGCTGCCCAATCGGCGGATGTTTATCTTCAATGGGGGGAGCCTGTAGCACACGCTAAACAGCAAATAGAAGATGTAAAACAGCGGGCGCAAAAATATGGACGAACATTAGAATATGGAATTCGCCTCCATATTGTGATTCGTGATCACGAACAGGAAGCGTGGGACGCAGCCTATAAAATTATCAGCAAGGTGGATTCGACCGTTCAGCACAATATAGATCATTATTATGAAACAACGGATTCTGTTGCTCAAAAAAGAATGAATGAATTATCTAAACGCAATGATCGGTTTGATAAATACGGCTGGACCGGTATCGGAAAAGTCCGAAAAGGAGCAGGGACGGCACTGGTCGGTACTCCTGAACAGGTAAGAGAAGGGCTGCAGGAATATATTCGTGCAGGCGTCACACATTTTATTTTATCTGGATTTCCTCATTTAGAAGAGGCGGAACGCTTAGGACGCTCTTTGCTTCCATTATTTAAAGAAACGGTGTTAAGTTAATGGATTTGTGGCAACGAAAGGAGAGTGGGATCTTTGCAATTTTCGATTTGGGGTTCTAATCTTTCGGGCGGTTTTTTGCGTGCAAGAGTAGAAGAAAATCAAGAATGGAGCTTCGACTATAATCGGAAGCTTGTAAAGACGGCGGAACAGCTCAATGTAGCCTCTGTTCTGTTTCCGGTCCGCTACATTGGGAGCATCGGGGGGCATTCGCCAGAAAAGCATGGACAGCTTGACCCATTGGCAATAATCGCAGCTCTAGCAGCAGAAACAAAAAGAATTCATTTGATTGCAGCGGTACTACCGGCTTTTATTCACCCCGCTACATTAGCCAAAATCGGTGCTACTATCGATAGGATTTCTAATGGAAGATTTCATATTAACCTTGTGAGTGGATGGTTTAAACAAGAGCAGGAAGCGTTTGGACTTGAATGGATTGCGCACGAGGAACGGTACAAACGCTCTATAGAGTATCTCGAAGTGTTGAAGGGGTTATGGACACAAGACCATTTCTCATTTGATGGAACCTATTACAAAATTAAAAATGCGACATTGCTTCCAAAACCAACTCAAAAGCCTTATCCCGCGATTTATCAAGGAGGGAATTCTAAAGAGGCACAAGAAATGGCCGGGCGTCTCTCAGATTATTACTTTATGAACGGCGCTCCAATCGAAGAGCTAAAAAAACAAATCCAATCCGTTCGTGCGATTGCCAGCCGATACGGACGCTGGATCAAATTTGCTGTCAATGCGTTTGTTATTGCCAGAGCAACAACAGATGAGGCGCTGTCAGAGTATCAATTCATTATTGATAACGCAGATGAGGCTGCTATTGAGCAGTTGCAAAAACGAACAGAAACAAAAGGAATGTGGAAGAACGCGTCTGTTCTACCCGATTTTGTGGCTAATAACGAAGGATTTCGAACCGGCCTTATTGGCAGCTATAAAGAAGTGGCTGAAAAAATCAATGCTCTTCAAGACATTGGAATTGATAAAGTGCTATTAACCTTTCGTTTCCCTTTAGTTGAGCTTCCAGAATTTTACGATCATGTCGTCCCTTTGCTTCATCCAAAATCGGTAAAGTATCCATCATAAAAATAAAGAAGGAGAGAAGAATCGATTGTTCTCCTGATTTCTAAAAAAGAGAATGAAAGAGTTCCACTCAACCAAGTTTGTTCGCTTTCTCAAGCGACAAGCACCAACAAGGAAATGGAAGGAACGCGCATATCTAGGTCGCTAAAAACTCTCAATGATCTATTTTTTGTATCGCATTCTAAACACCTGAAGCATCGACAATCCGCAGAGAGGAGAATGAACATTGCTAAATTGCATACCGATTACTTGGAGAAAAGAACGTTTAATGGCCTCCATTCATTATCCTGATCCATCCTTTTCAATGGCAAAAGCACCAGTTGTGATTATTTGTCATGGATTTATTAGTACACGTATCGGCGTCGATCGATTGTTCGTCCAAACAGCTGATCATCTCTCGTCCCAAGGAATGGCGGTGATCCGCTTTGATTATGTTGGGTGCGGAGAAAGCAGCGGAGAATATGGAGATAATCGGTTAGATGATCTGATCCATCAGACAAGAACCGTCATTGACTACGTCACAAGCATAAAATCATTTCAAAACCATACGATTACATTGATTGGCCATAGTCTAGGCGGCGCTGTGGCGCTGCTTACAGCTGCTGTAGATCCAAGAGTACAGTCTCTTGTGCTTTGGGCTCCATCTGCTCGCCCTTATCATGATATTACACAAATTGTTCAGCGACAGATTGGATCGACTCATGTTACGAGAACAATCGACTATTGTGGTTATCGATTGAATCCAAATTTTTTTGCTTCTTTAGCAGAACACGATCCATTGTCAGAGGCTGAGAATTTTCAAGGGAACGTCTTAGTTGTGCACGGAACGAATGATGAAGATATTCCTGTAGAAACTTGCTATTCCTATGACCGCGCCTTTGCGATTCGCCGAAAAGGAAAGTACACTAAAAAGATCATTTCAGGCGCCAACCATACCTTTTCATCGATCACGCATCGAGAAATGCTATTGGAGACAACAAGCGATTGGATCAAACAAGAACGATCTATCAACAACTGCACGCTTAGATCAAGCAATCTTTAAAAATACGTATAAGATTTCTTCTCCTACCGCATCACTCCTTATGGTACAATAAGGAAAAAAAGGAGAGTTGACATGCAGTGGGGAGACATCATCTTTTTGCTGTTGATGCTCGCATTATTTGCGGCTTTCATAAGTGCGATCTTTTGGGCAACCCAATCATTAGGGAGAAGCAGAGGCTCTGAAAGTCAATTAGCTCAAATAGAAGAAAAACTCGATCGGATCATTGATCTGCTGGAGAAGTAAAGCAAAAAATAGCGGATGGATGGTATAAGGACGTAAAAAAAGAGAAACACTAACCCAAAATGAACGGAATGGAGGTACATATGCAACGGGTCATTTTGGGATTAGGGTTAATCGGGCTGATGACTGTAAGCTCTCACCACACTTATGCAGAATCTGAACGATCTTTGCCATGCAGCATGATTTTGCCATCTGTAGATCAGCGAAGTAAAAATGCAAACGGAGCCGCTCTGATTTACAAGGTGAAGCTGACGCCAAGTTTTCCGCGAACAAGCATCAGTATCCACGCTCTCCATTTGCCCGCCCCTAGCACTTTAGGAAATTACGATACGTATGAAGGGTTTGCTTTTATTCCAGGAGAAATTAGCTGGCGATTCAAGCTCCAGCCCATCCAAGAAAAGCATGGTTCGATATGGGCGGGAAAAATAGAGGATATTACCGCTCAAATGACAGGAGTGCAAATACAAGTGCGCCCATCCAATTCAAAAACGAGGCAATTAGGAGCTCCTGTCTTAACGAACCATGTGAAATATTGTAAATGAATATCGAAAAATAAAAAACAGCTGGCTGTTCATAGCCAGCTATTTTTATGACAGAAATGGCAAATGAACAATTGATCGATTCACTTATGATCTTCGTGTTGTATACGTATGATGAATGACGGCACTTGTCAAAACTCACGGTCGGAAGGCCAGCTGTTGCCGGCTACACGGGGACAAATGTTGAGGGAGCGAGGCGTTGTATATTTTGCTCAACAAGCACCATGGGTTAATCGTATAATAGATTGATCACAATGATTCATTGTCTCAGAAACATTCATTGTGCCAAACCATCCGCCACATTGTATCCGCTTTCACTTATACTATAACTAAAGGGAGGAGCTGCCTCATGCTTGATAAAAAAAATTCGGAATTATTTCAGCTGCTGATGTCGACAAGGCCGAAATCTTATCCGATTTTTATTGAAACCCATAGCTTGAGCGCAAGGCGCTTTTTTTACCATTTGGAAAAAATTAATGATTGGCTGAAGCAAAACGATTTGCCGGAAATCGATACAAAGCAAACAGAGCTGATCATCCCAAGTCAGCTGATTGAGTATTGGAAGAGCCAACAGATGAAAACAAACCCCATCCATAGGAAACAGGTTCATTTTGATGAACGTGAGCGGGTTTTGATTTTATTGCTTTATACCTTTATTCGAACAGAGCTGATTTCAAATGCGCACTACCAGTTTTTATTAAACGTCAGCAAAAATACGGTTACTACTGATGTTAAACGCGCCAATGAGTTCAGCAAAAAATTCAGGGTCAAGATCCGCTATACGAGAGAACAAGGTTTTCATTTAAGAGGATCGGAAGAAGACAAACGAAATTTAATGCTAAAATGCATTTCTATGTTTTCGTCTCATCCTTCTAAGCATGAAATCTTTGAATATCTTTTTAGGAAGCAGGGGCATCAAGATCAATTTACAACTTACGAAAAACATTTAAAGAACGTGGAAAAAGCTTTTCGCTTAACCTTTATTGAAGAAAGAATGTTTGACTTTATTTACCTGCTGCAAATGATTCACATTCGCCAGCATCAACAAAAATGGGTTCAAATTCACTCTGATACGAACCAATTTTTACAAAAGCATGATATGTATCCAGTCGCTCTGACAATCCAACAAGCTCTAAATGAAAGCACACAAGCTGAAGAACTCGCTTATTTAACCATTCTGTTATTAGGAATTACCCAAGGACAATTATCGCCAACATCGACCGAGCTGCTAACTTCTATGACGGAAAAAATTATCAATGATTTTGAAAAGTATGCGTGCTTTCAAATAAAAAATAAACCAAAAGCGATTGAAGTGCTTTATCGTCATTTTAAACCAGCCTATTATCGCATGCTGTATAAAATTCCAATTACCAATCCGCTATTAGAGGAAATTAAAGAAGAGCATGCAAGCTTGTTCAGCTTTGTATCAGAAGTGATGAAGCCCATTCAAGAAATGCTTAATATCGATATTCCCGAAGATGAGATTGGGTTTTTGACGATTCACTTTGGTGCTTTGCTTGAACAAAATGCACTTGAAGCCAAAAACAAAAAACCGATACGAGCGGTCATTGTTTGTTCTAACGGTATTAGTTCAAGTTTAATGGTTGAAACTTATTTGCACTCATTATTTCCAAATTTCCACTGGCTTTCGCCTATGTCAAAGGATGCGTTTTCCAATCTGGATGAGCGAGACTACGATATCGTGTTTTCTACGGTTCCGCTGCAAACAAGTAAGACGCTCTTTATCGTTAAACCGATTATGAACGAAGCGGAAAAAAAGCTTCTTCATCATACGGTAATGCAGCAACTATTTACCCATTCAACTCCATATCCGACACCGGAGCAAATTATAAAAATTATCGAAAAATATTGCGTGGTGCAGCATGCAGAAAAATTGAAAGAAGACATTACGGCCATGTTATATGGACAGCCGAACAAAACCAACCTGAGGAGGAGACAACCGTTGTTGAATGAGCTGATTACAGAAGAAATGATTCAATTCGAAACAGGCATCTCCGATTGGAAGAAAGCCATTGCTAAAGTGGCAGAACCACTGTTGCAAAACGGATATATTCAGCCGTCCTACATTGATGAAATGATTGGAAACGTCGAGAAGTTAGGACCATATTTCATTGTCCATCCAGAGCTAGCGATTCCTCATGCTAGACCGGAATGCGGGGTACAAAAATTAGGAATGAGCATTTTAAAGCTTGATGAGCCTACTTATCTATTAAATGAAGAAAAAAATGCAGTCAAAGTGTTGATTTGTCTTGCAGCCATCGATAATACAACACATCTCAAAGCTCTCGCTCAGTTAACGAAGCTATTAGGAAATAAAGAAAGCCTTCAAGCACTTTTTCAAGCGAAAGATAAAGCCGAGCTTTTACAGCTTATTCATCAATATTCACTGACTTAATGCATGAATGAAACTTCATGAAATAGAGAAAGGAGGCGAAGGGCCAAACTTCATATACGAATATTTTCATAGACATGGAATTGATGCCGTTTTTCGGCCGGTCGGATGGTTGGACCAAAACTGAATATAGGATGAAGAGAAGCGAAAGTCATCTCTGACCATCAATGTTCCAGAGGTCATAAGATTATTTTGTAAAAAACTATTTGATTCCAATAATTTTTTAGGAGGGATTTAGATTGAAAATTTTAGCCATTTGTGGATCCGGTCTTGGAAGCAGTTTTATGCTGGAAATGAATATTCAACAAGTATTAAGGGAGCTAGGGGTTGATCACATCGAAGTCGAACATTGCGATCTCAGCTCCGCTACAAGCGATATGGCTGATTTGTTCGTGATGGCTAAGGATATTGCAGAAGGCGCCAGCCATTTGGGAGATCGCATTATATTAGATAGCATTATCGATCAGGAAGAAATGAAAAATAAGCTAAAACAGAAGCTGGAGGAATTAGGAAAATTATAATTATAAGGAGGGGGTTCATGTGGGAAATGCGGTATTAAAGTTTGTGATGGATATTTTAAGCGAGCCGGCTGTATTAGTTTCCATCATTGCGCTAGTTGGACTCGTCATTCAAAAAAAGCCTGCCAGCGATATCATTAAAGGAACCACCAAATCGTTTTTAGGCTTCATTGTTATCTCTGCCGGGGCTAGCATCTTAGTGAGCTCGCTTGATCCTTTCGGCAAAATGTTTCAAGAAGCTTTCCACGTCAATGGAGTGGTGCCAAATAATGAAGCGATTGTGGCGATGGCATTATCCGAATACGGATCATCAACCGCTCTTATTATGTTTTTTGGAATGATTGCTAATATTTTAGTCGCGCGCTTTACAAAATTAAAATATATTTTCCTAACGGGACACCACACCTTGTATATGGCGTGCATGATTGCCGTGATTTTAGTTGCTGCGGGATTAAAAGGATTTCAGCTCGCCTTCGTCGGTTCTTTAGCGCTTGGTCTGATCATGGCGATTTTCCCAGCGCTGGCGCAACCGTTTATGAGAAAAATCACAGGAAATGATCAAGTCGGATTTGGCCATTTTAGCACGCTCGGGTATGCCTTATCTGGGGCGATCGGCAGTCTTGTCGGCAAAAATTCGCGTTCAACAGAAAAAATAAACTTTCCAAAAGGGCTCGGTTTTTTAAGAGACAGCTCTATCAGTATTGCATTAACAATGACCATCCTTTATATCATTGTAGCCATCATTGCTGGACCGGACTACATCGAAAAAAATTTAAGCGGCGGGAAAAACTTCATTGTCTTTTCCATCATTCAAGCGATTACGTTTGCCGCGGGAGTGTTCATTATTTTATCTGGAGTTCGGCTTGTCCTAGCAGAAATTGTTCCTGCGTTTAAAGGAATTTCGACCAAGCTTGTTCCAAACGCCAAACCAGCTCTTGATTGCCCCATTGTGTTTCCATATGCACCAAATGCGGTATTAATCGGATTTTTTTGCAGCTTCTTAGGTGGGATCGTCGGCATGATGATTCTTGGAATCGCCGGTTCGATCATTATTTTGCCCGGGGTTGTTCCGCATTTCTTCACAGGTGCGACAGCTGGCGTATTCGGGAATGCTACTGGTGGAATACGGGGCGCAACCATTGGATCTTTCGCCAATGGGCTGCTGATTACTTTCTTGCCGGTGTTCTTGATGCCGGTGCTAGGAGATTTAGGGTTTGCCAATACCACCTTCTCTGATGCCGATTTTGGGGCTTCTGGCATTGTGTTAGGTTATATAGCGAATGATTTAGGTTCAGTAGGAATTACTGTGACGATCATCGCCGCTGTCGTCATTGCCGTCGTCCTTTCTTTTATTCGCAACAAGAAAAATGCTTCTCCTGATCATACCACCAACGTTTAATGTTGGTGGTTCTCTTCTTAGAATGGTCTGCTCCCGGTTTTATTTTAATAGCTTTTTTGCATCAGTCATGATGAAGGAGGAATCAAAGATGAGCGAGCTGGAACGATTTCGCGATCAAATCAGATTATGGACATTAAAGCAGCTATATGCTTTAGGGTTCGGCCATTATGGAGGAAGCCTTTCAATTGTTGAAGTCCTAGCTGTGCTATACGGCAAAATCATGAACATTTCTCCACAACAAATGCACGATGAACGGCGTGATCGTTTTATTTTATCAAAAGGGCATGGCGGACCAGCCCTTTATGCGACATTAGCTGTCAAAGGTTTTTTTTCATATGATCTGCTCTATACATTGAATCAAACTGGGACCCGTCTCCCTTCTCATCCCGACCGCAACTTAACACCGGGGGTAGAAATGACAACAGGTTCGTTAGGACAAGGACTTTCGGTCGCTGTCGGTGTTGCCTTATCACAAAAATTATCTGACTTGCCGTCTTATACGTATACGATTGTGGGAGATGGAGAATTAAACGAAGGCCAGTGCTGGGAAGCGATCCAGTTTGCGGCTCATCACAAGCTCCATCGCCTATTTGTCTTTGTCGATGACAATAAAAAGCAACTGGACGGCTGGACCAAAGAGATATGCGATCCTATTGACTTTGTAGAGAAGTTCCGCTCTTTCGGCTTTTGGGTGCGCCGAGTGAACGGCGCGAGCTTGGAAGAGATTGAAGCAGCCATTCAAGCGGGAAAACAGCAAACAGAAAAGCCCGTGGCGATCATTCTCGATACGATTAAGGGCCAAGGCGTGCCGTATTTAGAACAAAAGGAGGACAATCACCATATAAGGCCATCAGACGAAGACCGTCAAGCGATCGAGGAAGCGATTTATGAACTCGAACAAAAATGTTCCACAGAGGATGTGATCAGATGAGCCTAAAGTACTGGCCGTTGGAATTAGAAGAAAAGGAAATGCGCCAAATCTATGCGGAAACGCTTTTAGAGCTGGCGCAAAAGGATCCGCGCGTGGTCGCCTTAGAAGCAGATTTAATGAGTTCGATCTCCACCAATAAAATCCAGTCGTTTATTCCAAAGCAACTAATCAATTGCGGCATTATGGAAGCTCATATGATGGGAGTGGCGGCCGGCTTCTCTCTAACTGGAAAAATTCCGTTTGTTCATACATTTGCTCAATTCGCGACAAGACGAGCCTTTGATCAATTATTTGTATCATGCGCATACGCCCAATTAAATGTAAAAATTATTGGATCTGACGCGGGAGTGACGGCAGAGCACAACGGTGGAACTCATATGGCTTTTGAGGACCTTGGTCTTGTAAGATTGATTCCGCATGCGACCGTTTATGAAGTCAGCGACAGCACCATGTTTCGCGCACTGCTTAAACAAATCTATCAAGAATACGGGATTCATTATATTCGCACCATCCGTAAAAAAGCGACGCGTCTTTATACAAATGGTGAATCCTTTCCAAAAGGAAAAGGCAAATGCTTGCGCCAAGGTCGTGACGTCGCTATCATCGCATCCGGAATTATGGTGGAAGAAGCATTGAAAGCAGCGGAACAGTTAGCCAACCGAGGAATCGAAGCGATGGTCATTGATATGTATTCCATCAAGCCGATTGACCAAGATTTGCTCATACATGCGGCTCAAAAAACAGGATTGATTGTCACAGCCGAAAATCATAATGTCATTGGCGGATTAGGGAGTGCCGTTGCTGAAACGCTGATGGAAACATATCCGGTTCCAGTATACCGTGTGGGGGTTCGTGAACAATTCGGTCAAGTTGGAAAAATGGATGAATTAAAAGAGGTTTACGGGCTAACAGCGGAACAAATCGTCCAAACGGTAATGAAGAAATGGCCGAAAGAATAAGCTCATTTATGGTGGTGTTTTCACAGCAAACTGGCTTGAAAACGCTTGGCAAACAAGGAACGTAGCCGTTCGAATCTCATGCTGAGAGGACGACAGTGACGCAGAATAAAATCGTTTATCAAGAACTTGAAACACGCATTATATGCGTGTTTTTTATATCGAACAGGATTTCAAACGAACAAGGAGAATGTAAGAATGGGGACGGCCAACCGTTTCGTGGCATTCTTTTTTCAGGAAAGGATAAAGATAAGGAGGATCGCATCATGAGAGTCTACGAAACCGATCGCTTGCGGTTAAGAGAACTAGATGACACATTTGCTGAAACCGTGCTGAGGTATTATGAAAAAAACCGAGATTTTCTGCAGAAGTGGGAGGCGGACAGACAAGAACATTTTTTTACATTGGAATATCAAGCCAATCGATTGCGTCAAGATTTAGAACTAGCTAAAGCAGGAAATTTGCTTAAGCTTTGGCTGTTTCGCAAGGATGCTGGAGATGAGGCACCAACCATTGGCTGCATCAGTTTTAGCCATATAATCCGCGGCATTTTTCAATCGTGTATTTTAGGATATAAGCTGGATCAAGAGGAAATAAAGAAAGGATACATCACGGAAGCACTGAAAAAAGGAATCGACATCATCTTCAATGAATATCGGCTTCATCGAATTGAAGCTCCCATTATGCCCAAAAATAAAGCCTCCATTCGAGTAGTCAAAAAACTTGGATTCGAATGTGAAGGGATCGCCAAAAAAATGCTCAAAGTGAACGGAAAATGGGAAGACCACATCAGATGGGTGTTATTGAATGACCAAGTGTAAGGATATGGACAATTGGCTGCGAATATTTTTAAAAAGGTGCTAATGTTTAAGACAAAAAGGAGGTGATGGTCTGCCTTCATTACGTTACGTCATCAGCATGAAGTCGGATAAGATACTCTAATGAACAGGCCCTATATCTAGTTATAATAATAAATAAACAGTGAAGTAGTTTCAGTTCATTCTCTCCAAATATTTGAGAAATTGAAAAATTAGGAACAAATACACTGTTAATTTGATAATATTTTATTTATTTATAATAGTATGAATATTCATGTTGTAAAGGAGAGAATGCTGTGAAAGTATTGTCCAATTTTTTTACTGTACTCGTTCAAAGGTTTTTGCCAGATCCTTTTGTCTTCGCGTTGATTCTAACCGCTATTTTGTTTATATCCGGGATCATCTTCACTCCCCATAGTCCACTCGAGATGGTTCATTTCTGGGGAGATGGTTTTTGGGACTTGCTGGCATTTGCTATGCAAATGAGCTTGATTTTAGTAACAGGGCACGCTTTAGCAAGTTCACCGCTTGTTAAAAAAGGACTGCAAAACCTTGCCGGTGTTGCTAAAACGCCTGCTCAGGGAGTCATCCTCGTAACATTAGGAGCGGCGATCGCTTCTTTAATTAATTGGGGATTTGGCTTAATTGTCGGCGCTTTGTTTGCCAAAGAAGTGGCAAAACGAGTGCCAGGTTCTGATTATCGTCTGTTAATTGCAAGCGCTTACATAGGGTTTTTAACGTGGCATGGCGGACTTTCTGGGTCGGTTCCTTTATTAGCAGCCACACCCGGTAATCCGATGGAGAAAATATCCGGGATCATTCCATTAAAGGAAACCATTTTTACCGGTTTTAATTTGTTTATTACTGTCTCGCTTCTTATTGTTTTACCGATTATGACAAGATTCATGATGCCGAAATCACACGAAGTGGTAACAATTGACCCAAAACTGCTTGCTGAAGACCAAAACAATATACCATTGGCAGCGATAAGCGAAAAGAGCTTTGCGGTGCGGATGGAAAACAGCAGAATCTTAACCTATCTCATCGTTGCGCTTGGGTACGCATATTTAATTTATTACTTTGTCACAAATGGATTTAAAATGGATGTCAATACCGTTAACTTGATCTTCTTTTTTACGGGTTTATTATTACACGGCACGCCTTTATCGTATATGCAAGCAATCACGAATGCTGCCCGCGGCACAGCTGGCATTTTAATTCAATTTCCTTTTTATGCCGGAATCCAAGGGATGATGGAGGAATCAGGATTAGGCGGCATGATTACGAATGCCTTTATCTCCATTTCTAATGAACATACTTTTCCGATTCTCGCTTTTTTAAGCTCTGGCTTCATTAATTTCTTTGTTCCATCTGGAGGAGGGCATTGGGTCGTTCAAGGACCTTTCATTATGCCGGCAGCTGCTTCGTTAGGAGTCGATCCAGGTATTGCCGCAATGGCTATTGCGTATGGCGAGGCATGGATGAATATGGCACAGCCGTTTTGGGCGCTGCCAGCTCTTGCGATTGCGGGGTTAGGAGTCCGAGACATTATGGGATATTGCGTAACAACGTTATTAGTATCGGGAATTATTTTTATAGTCGGACTGACATTTTTCTAATTTTTTGTAAATAAAAAGAAAATCCTCCTTGTATGTCAAAGGAGGATTTTTCATTGTATCGCATCGGTGGACGAAGGAAAGAGGTAAAATAGATGATAGAAAAGAGTTATAAGGTTAGTTGACGAATCACTTCTGACAAACGAAAGATGCCGTTTTCAAGTTCATCCAAGGATGCATAGGAATAAGAAAGCCGAAGATACTGGGTTGCATGATGATCGTAGACATTTCCCGGATTTAACAAAATTCCGTGCTCTAACGCTTTTTCAAAAAGCTTTCTGCTAGAAATCGGAGGTAATAAGCGCAGCCATAGATAAAAAACGCCCTTAGGAACAGACCATGTGGCAATGTCGAAAAAGTGCTTTTGTAACGAATTAATCATGACATCTCTGCGCACCTTCAATTCTGTTCTGACTTTTTCTAAATGTTGGTGATACAATCCACTTGATAGCCATTCCGCCGCAACCCATTGAGATAAGGAACTCGATCCATAATCCGTTTGCATTTTAATATCTGCTAGTCGTTCAATGACAGGCTTTGGTCCGACCATCCAGCCGATGCGCAAACCAGGACTCAATGTTTTCGATATGCTGCCTAAGTATAGAACAAGTCCGTTCTTATCAATAGTTTTTAAGGGGAGAGGCGGCGGTGAATCTATCCAGAGTTCTCGGTATACGTCATCTTCAATAATTGGCAGCTGCTCTTGTTCACATACGTCCATGAGTTCTCTTCGTCTCTCTTTAGACATCAATATACCTGTTGGATTATGGAAAGATGGAATCGTATAAAGTAGTGAAGCATTCTGTCTCTTCTTTTGTTGCGCAATCATTTTTGCTTGAACACCATTTCCATCTAAAGGAAGCCCAAATAACCGCATGCCGGCGGATTGAAACACATGCAGAGAATACAAATACGATGGCTTCTCAAGAAAGATGGTAGAACCCCGATGTAATAAACCTATTGAAATCAATTGCAATGCTTGTAGGGCCCCTGACACAATCAAGATAGAGGATGGAGAAGCCTCGATTCCGATCGTTTTTAAATATGTACTAAGTTGTTCTCTCAGAAAAAGCAATCCTTTCGGTTCTTCGTAACCAAGCGAATCTATGCGGTCCGATACCCGATTCATGATTTGTTTCATCATCTCACGCGGAAATAGATCAGGAGAAAGCTCTCCTGTCCCCAATCGAATGATGTTAGGAGCAAATTCTGCTTTATTGATTTCCTGTATCGTAGGTAAATTAGGCGGATGAATTCCTGCCTGCACATAAGAGTTCCAATCGGGGGGCGAGGCAGACATCATCAAAGACCACGTATTGTTGATCACCTTCGTACCGCTTCTGCTTTTTCCTTCGAGCAATCCCTCTGAGATTAATTCTTCCACAGCCGTAACAATAGTGCTGCGGTTGACGCCCCATGCTTGAGCCAATGTACGCTGCGGAGGAATTTTCGTCCCTACAGTCCATTGTCCTGTTTCAATCTTTTCTCTTATATAGTCCTTAATTTGAATATAAAGAGGGATTGGCGATGATTTATCAGGCTTCCAATCCAATTCGATCATGCAACATTCTCTCCCTTATAAAAATAATTTGCTAGAACAATAGAATAAGCTCGTTGATAAAACTTCCCCGCTTGGTTTAGAGGCGAGAGACTTCCCCGGAGGGGGGCTATGTTAATTCTATTTCTTGCTTTGATTCTATATTTTGGTTGGGATAAAATCCATCTAATTGGTTGGAGACAATGATGGCTATCCAAGTATAATCATTATGTATCAATCGCACGCAAGGAGGGAATAGATAGAATGGCAGAAGCTTTTATTCATGGTTTTATTCTTGCATTGGGGTTGATTCTCCCGCTCGGTGTCCAAAATGTTTTTGTTTTTAACCAAGGAGCTCTTCAGCCTCGCTTGATTCAAGCGCTACCGGTTGTTTTGGCTGCTTCGCTATGCGATACATTGTTAATTATGCTTGCTGTTTTCGGTGTATCTGTTGCGATCTTAGGTTCATTTTGGCTTAAAACCATACTGATGTGTGCTGGTCTGTTATTTTTGCTATTTATGGGATGGAACACTTGGAAAAGCACTCCGGCCGATAGCAGCAAACAGATAGCCGAGAAAGCTTTTACCCCTTTGAAGCAAATTGCATTCTCCGCTTCGGTGTCGCTGCTGAATCCTCATGCAATTCTTGACACTATCGGGGTGATCGGAACAAGCTCACTCAGCTATACGGGTTCAGAAAAGATTGCGTTTACGGCCGCATGTATCATTGTTTCATGGGTATGGTTCATCCTTTTAGCATTGATGGGAAAACTAACAGGGAAGCTAGATCCATCTGGACGACTGCTGCGAATCCTTAACAAGGGCTCGGCCTTAGTGATGTGGGGAGCGGCTATATATATTGGTTTGATGGTAGTGATGGCGTAGACACACTTCCAACGGACGTTTTTATAATAGGTTGACAAATGAAAAAAAGATTTATCCATTTTTTTAGAATAACAGATGCTTATATTATCAACAAATACAGATGTTTTGTATATGGAAAGCATGAAATGATGAAAATCTTCTTGTAAAACATCGTTTAGGACAGGGAACGTTGTTCAACGTTATTTTCTTGACTTAAAAAATTTCCGATGTACAATTTATCTAGTTAACGTTTCTTTTCTCTTTACATATATTAGAAGATCGAACGAATCTTTTTTCACTCTGACGAAGGCCGTTAAAGTCGGTCTGTTTTATCAGCAAATTTTTTTGCAATAAAAGTTTGCTCTGTACAAAATATTTAGTGAACACCAATCATGAGGTGGCCATTATGAATAAAAATCATAAAAAACTGCCGACTGCAGTTGAAACTGGATGGAGAAAGCAACGAACACAACCAACGTTGCCTGAAGTCTATCGAAGTTTGCGCATTCCCAAAACGGGATCTTGGTTCAAAAAGTTTCTTGCGTTTGCCGGGCCAGGGTATTTAGTGGCCGTGGGATATATGGATCCTGGAAACTGGGCGACCGATATTGCCGGGGGCTCGCAGTTTGGATACACGCTTCTTTCCGTCATTTTACTTTCTAATTTAATGGCAATCTTGCTTCAAGCCTTAGCCGGGAAGCTTGGAATTGTAACAGGAAGAGATTTAGCACAAGCCTGCCGCGATCATTATAGCAAACCTGCTGCGATCGTATTGTGGATATTATGCGAGTTGGCTATTGCGGCATGCGATCTAGCAGAGGTCATCGGTTCGGCCATCGCGCTGAATTTATTGTTTGGTCTTCCGTTAATATATGGAGTCCTGATCACCGCCGTGGATGTACTGGTCGTACTGCTATTGCAAAATAAAGGGTTTCGTTATATCGAAACATTGGTGATCGTTTTAATTGGAACGATTGGCGCTTGCTTTGCAACAGAAATCTTTCTTTCCAAGCCGGATGTCGGCGGTATATTGAAGGGATTTGTTCCAAGTGCCGAAATCGTCCACAATCCATCGATGCTTTATATCGCAATTGGTATTTTAGGCGCGACCGTCATGCCGCATAATCTATATTTACATTCTTCCATTGTACAAACGCGCCAATATGAGCAAACACATGCAGGAAAACGGCAAGCCATTCAATATGCTACATGGGATTCGACCATTGCCTTGTTTTTTGCCTTATTTATTAATGCCGCCATTCTCATTGTTTCAGCTGCTACCTTTCATCAAGCAGGGATGAAAGAGGTGGCGGAAATCAGTGATGCTTATCATTTGCTTGCGCCGCTGCTCGGAACGACGATGGGAAGCATTTTGTTTGGAGTTGCTTTGTTAGCTTCTGGACAAAACTCGACATTAACAGGAACGTTAGCGGGACAAATTGTGATGGAAGGCTTTCTCAACATTCGTCTTCCTGGTTGGTTAAGAAGACTTATTACCCGATTGATCGCGATTATCCCAGCTGTGATCGTTACAGCTCTTTATGGTGAAAGCGGAACGGCTCAATTGCTTATTTTCAGTCAAGTGATTCTCTCTTTGCAGCTTTCTTTTGCCGTTGTCCCTCTTGTCCAATTTACAAGCGATAAAAAGAAAATGGGGGAATTTGCAAATCCATTATGGCTCAAGGCTCTTGCTTGGGCCGTAGCGATCATCATTATCGGCTTAAACGGATACTTGCTGTTTCAAACGTTCTTCGAAGCGTAACTCACGTACCCAAAGCGATGGAACGGGAAGTTTTCCATCATGGCTGCGATGAGACTATCACAAGAATAAGGTTTGCAAAAACAGGGAGACTCTTTCTCCATTGTTTCCATCTATCGATGAAAAGCCGAAAACGTGCAGCTGCACAGTTGATCGGCTTTTCATCATGTAATGCAACTTTGAACCCTGTTTGAAGTCGAATGATAGAGGCAAACTGGTGATGTGTGATCATTTGAGAGTGAATGTTTAGCCTTTTTCGCTTGACACATTCTCATGTTCCTTGATACAAAATAACGGATATGAAATGTGGAAAAGCGCTTTGGCGGTTGAAGCGGGAAAAGATTCCAGTAGTCGGACGCTATTGAGAAGAAAGCAGTGGCTAATGCAAAGTAGAAGCTGATTTTATGCTCCGTTTGTGTTTCACGGTACCATTCGTTTGCAAGAGTCCGCACAGAGAACCGTTCAATAGGCGGAATGAAATTAGTATATGTTGAGAACATTTTTGACTCGCTTTATTTCTTTTTTGTTTTCAAACAACTCTTCCACGAGAATTTTTTGCCCGTTCGCTACATCAGTCAGTTGTTTATCCATCTGGACAATCTTTTGCTCAACTTGGCTGAGCTGCTCATTGATTTCCGTCAGCTGATGATTTGTTTGTTCAAAGCGTTGATCCATTTGTTCAAAGCGTTGATTGGTTTCTTCCTCATGATTTTTTAGCTGCTCCGCCAGTTCTTTAATCGCTTGCAAAATCATTTCATTTGTAATTTCCGCCATGAATATGCTCCTTTCTTCGTTTTCAGTATCTTGATTATTATAACATATTCCCGTCATTTCAACATGAATCTATTGACATGACAATCAGGCGATCAATGGTGTCTCTCACAGGCTTATTGCGTCTTAACAAATTAACTAGCTTAAGAATCCCAGATAAGCTCAGCAAACATCCAGCCAGTACCGTTTCAAATCCGGAAACGGACAAATTAGTTCGATCTGATTGGTGAATTTGCGGGGTGTATGCTGGAATCGATCCTCCTGATGATGGAAGAACATCACTCTTCGTTTATGTATAAGAGAGCCCGTTTGGATATACAACATTTGACAATGATTAAGATATTGTTTAAAATCAAGGCGAATCAATACGAACGGAAGGGTGAATCGACGAACATGAAGTGCTAATCCTATTTTGAAAAGACGTTAATTGAAGGCATTCTTTAGCGGAAGACGATTTCTGTTTTCTTTGTGTTGCCTTCAGTTAAAGTTTTCAGAATAGGATTGCATTTCTATCGTTTGTTGCACCCAAATAGAGTGTGCCTCTTTTTGGTGTCTGACGATGTCCATGCCTCCTATTCTGGAAACGGATAGGGGGCCTTTTTGTCCCCAAAAACACAGAAAAATGGGGATGATGATATGATGCTTTTAGAAGCATTGAATGTGAAGCACTATGTAAAAGACCGATTATTGTTTGAGATCGAACGATTAGCCATTTATGAAAATGACCGAATTGGCTTAGTTGGCAAGAATGGCAGCGGAAAAACGACATTGTTGAACATATTAGCGAAAAAGATTTCTCCAGAACAAGGAAGCGTGTTATGTCGCGCTCAATGCGGGCTTTTGCCGCAGCTCAAAAGAATCGATGCGATCAAAAGCGGGGGAGAAGTCACACAGTCATACATGAATGACCTCTTTTCAAAAGCGCCGAAGCTCTTATTGGCGGATGAACCAACAACCCATCTGGATCGAGAGCATATTGAATGGCTGGAAAAGAAACTAAGCCAATGGAAGGGAGCTTTGGTCATTGTATCCCATGATTGGGCCTTTCTTGATGCCCTTTGCACAACCATTTGGGAAATGGACGAAGGAAAGATCAAAGAGTATAAAGGCAATTACAGCGATTACTTGGAACAAAAAGAGTTGGAACGCCGCAGACAGCAATCCGCTTATGAACAGTATGAAAAAAAGAAGCAAGCGTTAGAGAGAGCATTGGAATTAAAAAAACAAAAAGCAGAAAGAGCAACAAAAGCTCCCAAAAAGGTGAGCCGGTCAGAAGCAAACATCATGGGTGCTAAACCATACTTTGCCAAAAAACAAAAGAAGCTGCAAAAAACCGCCAAAGCGCTGGAGACTCGATTAGAAAAGCTGGAAAAAGTGGAAAAAATAAAGGAAACGGCTCCCATCAACATGAGTTTGCCCGATGAAGAAACCTTTCAAGATCGCATCATCATACGTGTTGAGGAGGTTACGGGTGTCATTGGCCAACGTGTTTTATGGGAAAAAACTAGTTTTCATGTACGCGGCGGAGATAAACTGGCAGTGATCGGTCCAAATGGGAGCGGAAAAACGACACTTCTTAAAAAAATGATTCATCGGGATGACGGGATTGTCATTTCGCCAATCGCGAAAATCGGATATTTTAGTCAAAACTTAGATATTTTAGACGTTGAAAAGTCGATTTTAGAGAATGTACAATCCACTTCCAAACAAGAGGAAACACTGATTCGTACCATTCTTGCAAGATTGCATTTTTTCAGAGATGATGTGTATAAGCCAATAGGAGTTTTAAGTGGCGGCGAACGGGTAAAAGTAGCGCTGGGCAAATTATTTGTCAGTGATGTGAATACACTCATTTTAGATGAACCGACGAATTTTCTCGATATTGAAGCAGCTCGTGCATTGGAATCGCTGTTACAAGAATATAAAGGAACCGTCATCTTCGCCTCGCACGACCGCCGATTCATTGAAAATGTCGCGACAAAAATGCTGGTCATCCAGGACAAAGTCATTCAATGGTTTGATGGCACCTATCAACAATATGAACAACATGTCCGTCAAAAAGATCGCCATGCGGATACGCAAGCAGATCAACGGCTCTTACTTGAAACGAAAATGTCAGAGGTGCTCAGCCGACTAAGTATGGAGCCAAGTGAAGAACTCGAGAAGGAATTTCAGTTGCTTTTAGAGAAAAAACGGAAGTTGGATAAGGGAATCAACTAATTGATCACTCATCGACGAATAGGTGGAAGAGCGCGTTATCGTTATAAAGGATCTGCGAATTTGCATGAGGAAAGGAGCTTGGTGATTCCAAGCTCCTTTTTGTAAATGGGCGTGCTTGGCACTCTATCGCGTCTGAAACCAGGTAGGTATGAAACCCTAAGTTGTTGCTCATTCTGGCAGTAGTGGAGACACAATGAGGGGTCGTTAAACCGGTAATCACCACATGATTGATATCGTGATCTTTTAAGTACTGTTCCGGCTTTGTCCCTATAAAGGCGCTGTTCCCGTTTTTTTGAATGATCACTCTTCGTCTCTCGGCTTGACAATCTCCTTAAATAAGACCCCATTGCCGTTGGCCCATAGGGGAGAATCAGGAATGAGTAGATAGATGCTAGACGTGTATAATAGGCCATTTTCGTTCTCTCCATATTTGGAGTAGACGGTAGAGGTTTTTCACGGCATCTGGATTATTACGTTCTCCCCATTTTTTATTCTCAAAGCCTTGTTGTACATCAATAATCATGAGGGTTAATTTGTTGCTTTGCTTCATTTTTATCTTCCTTCATTTTTTCATTTGGCTGTAAGTTCATCATGGCACCAAAATATTGCGAGGCGGTTGTAAAACAAATAAATGCGCATAGTTCGCTAATTTCTGCATCGCTAAAATCTTTTTTTAAGACGGAAAAGAGCGAATCCCCGATTTGTCCTTGTTGTTGGACAAACACCTCCGCAAATCCGATAGCCAGTGATGCTTTTTCATCAAATAAATGCGGTTCCGGCTTTCCTTTTGCTTTGCAGTATTCACAACCATTGTTTTGAGCAAGCATGCGCCGCACTTGTTCTTTCAATTGGGACGAAAGAAGACCATTTTTTTCAAGTTCTTCGCCTAGCCGCCTCCATGCTTCCATAATGGTTGGATTGTGACCGAGCAATTGTTGAAATGGGGTTTCTCCATATAAGGAAAATGAAATTCTAGCCATTGATTCCATCCTTTCTTTTTTCTTTATTTTAAAAGGTTTGAAGTGTAATTGGTATTTAATATAAAATGAATTTGTTAAAAAAATCATTCATATGAAACAAAAAATAAAGGAAGGGTTTACAAATGAAAATAGATGAGATTGACTTACACATCCTTGCAGAGTTAAAGAAAAACTCCCGTTTGTCCATGAGAGAGTTAGGAAGGAAAGTCCGCTTATCGCCTCCTTCGGTTACCGAAAGAGTGAAAAGATTAGAGGAACATGGAGTGATTGAGGGATACACCATTCAAATCAATCGCAAAAAACTGGGATTTACGATCGACTGTATGATGGAAGTGACGATCAAAAACGGGGAATATAAGCGATTCAAAGAGTTTATTGAACAGTACCCAACCGCATTATCTTGTTATCGTATTGCCGGACGAGCATGCTATATGGTGATGCTGACGGTGAGTCGATTAGAGGAAATCGAAGAGTTTATTAATGACATTTCTGCCTTTGCCACCACTCTTACCCATATCATCTTCTCGGAAGTGAAAATAAACAATCATTTAGAAGCACGCACTCCTTTACTGGGTTCGGATGAGAAATAAGATATAATTAGATTGAATTACATTCCCGAATGTTAAATGTCTTTTATATTTGAACGGTGAATGTCTAGAGAAAAAGGGGTTCAAACACGCTTTCATCAAAGTTGGCCGCGCTCACTAACGTTTTTCATCGAGAAACCTCCCGTCTCTAGACGAAGGATGATTCCTGATAATAAGAGGGAGGCTTTCTCATGATTTAAGAGATGGATCTTTTAGAATATGAGAAAGCATGTTCAGTTTGTTGAGGATGAATAAGTCGGGGAAAGGTCCGCTTTCATTTTATCGTCATGAATTTTTCCTTCATGTAAATATAAGATTCGATCCCCTAATTTTTTTGCTTCCTCATTATGGTGTGTTACTAGTATAATAGGAATCCTCCAATGTTTATGGATACGTAATAATTCCTCATGGCCTTTCAACCTTGTTTGTTCATCTAAAGCAGAAAAAGGTTCGTCTAAAAGCAAAGCATCCGGCTCGGTGGCGATGGCTCGAGCAATAGCGACCCGTTGTTTTTCACCACCTGAAATCTCAGATGGATAGTTGTCTCTAAGATGATCAATTCGCAGCTCTTTCATTAATTCTTTTGCAAAGCTTTCGTTTTTCATACCATAAGCAATATTTTTCCAAACCGTCATATGCGGAAAAAGCGCGTAATCCTGAAATACATAGCCAATATTTCTTTTTTGGATCGGGACAAACACCTTCTTATGTTGAAATAAAATCGTGTCATGGAGCTGGATGCTTCCGGCAGTGGGCTTACTGATTCCAGCAATACAATTTAAGATGGTCGTTTTCCCAGATCCAGAAGGGCCAAAAAGGACAACAATCTCATTTGCTACCGAAAAGTTGACATTTAATTCAAAATGGGAAAGTTTTTTTTGGATATCGACGACAAGCATAAGAAAAACTCCTTTGCGCAATACCAATAAGGTTTCGGATTCACGTGCTGCTTTTATTTGTGTATATGTTTCATCATGTTCTTTTTGCTCCACCAATTAAGCCATAAAATAGCACTAAAGCCAAGGCAAACGATCATTATCACCCAAAATTTTGCTACCTCCATATTTCCTGACTCCACGGCAAAATAGATGGCGAGAGGAATGGTGTCGGTAACGTTCGGAATATAACCAGCGATCATGAGGGTAGCGCCGAATTCTCCTAACGCTCGGGCAAAGGATAAAACGAGGCCAGATAACAAACCCGGCCATGCAAGCGGAAAGGAGATCGTCCAAAACACTCTCCATTTAGAGGCTCCCATCGTATAAGCCGCATTTTCAATATTTTGGTCATACTGCTGGAACGCTGCAGCGGCACTTTGATACATTAAAGGGAAGGATACAACTACAGCTGCAATCACTACACCATACCACGTGAAAACAATCTGGAAATCAAACCAATCAAGCAGTAATCGGCCTATAAACCCGTTTTTACCGAATACATATAATAAACCAAACCCCACAACGGTAGGGGGAAGCACAAGCGGCAATAAAATGACCGCTTCTATCATACTTTTTCCTCTAAAGGAACTACGGCTGATCAATCGCGCCAACACAACCCCGGCAATAAAGACGATCAGCGTTGCGATGGTAGCTGTTTTTAACGAGAGTATAAGCGGAGAGTAATTCATGGTTTCCAGTCACCTTTTAAATATTTCATGATTATCAGCTTCAGCGTAGAAGGAATGATATAATTATAATAAAACACAAGTTGTTATGCTCTTTCCTTGGACAAGACCGCCAGCGTTCATTATTCGGCCGCCAGGGCAGGCGAAAAATCAAACGGTCGCTTCATCGAAAAAGAGATACATGACAGATGATCTATATCATCAACTATAAATGATGGTATGGAGGTTATCAATATATTATATAAAATTAAATTTAATTACTTATAATCAAACTTTTCAATGGAGGAGTTAAGTGGTTATGGAAAAAAATCATTCTTATACAACCGAGGAAGTTGCTAACATATTAAAAGTTTCCAAATTAACTGTATACGATTTGGTGAAAAAAGGGCGATTGCCTGCTTATCGTGTCGGACGGCAAATGAGAATCGATCCTTCTGATTTAGAAGAGTATATCAAACGGTCAAAAGGAAAGCTACAGCCATTCCATCATAAAGAAACAACAAGCGACACACAAGAGTATTTGCAAGTAAGGCGATTAGTCATAAGTGGTCAAGATATCAGTTTAGATATTTTGGCTAACTACTTAGAAACATCCTCGAAGAAATTTCGTCCACTGCGTTCTTATACCGGGAGCTTGGAAAGTCTTATTTCCATGTATCAGGGCTATTCAGACATTGTAAGTACACATTTAATAGAAGGCGTTTCTGGTGAATATAATGTTCCCTATATCAATAAGATACTCGTGAATTTTCAGTATATCGTCATTCGACTGCTGGCTAGGAGGGCAGGCTTTTATGTCAAAAAAGGCAATCCATTGAATATAAAGCATTGGGAAGATTTAAGAAAAAAAGATATAAAAATGGTGAACCGTGAAAAAGGAGCTGGCGCTCGAGTTTTACTGGATGAAAGTTTGAAAAAATATCGCATCCCTGTATCTGGAATCAATGGTTACGATGACGAGGTAACCAATCATGTCAGTGTCGCAAGTGCTGTCGCCAAAGGGAGAGCGGATGTCGGCGTCGGAATTGAAAGGGGCGCTAATCTAGTGAAAGAGGTTGATTTCATTCCGCTTGTCAACGAAAAGTATGATTTGGTGATTTTAAAGAATGAGGAGAATCGAGAATTAATAAGTCAAGTGCTGCAAATTTTAAGCTCTGACAGCTTTCGAAATGATTTGGAAGCATTAGGCGGCTACGATTTATCACAAACAGGACAGGTGGTTTATGAAACATGAATCGAGTGATATCCAGCCAATTTAAAGCTGGAATGAAGGGCAGCCAGAGTTCTCTCTTGAAAACTCTGGCTTTTGTTTTCCATATGATTTAACATTTTTTATATTTAGTTATATCTTATATAATTTAAATATATAATGTACAAAATGATTTAAAATAATTATAATTAGTGTTATTAATGATAGATGAAGAAAGGAAGGAACAGAATCATGAAGCATTCGATTCGCGTGATCATGAGTATGTTTTTGTGTGCTTCTTTCCTCTTTCTTTTTGGTTGTACGAATCAAGAGGAAAAACAGGAAGCGAAGCAGACCGTAAAACTAACCATCTCAGCAGCATCCAGTTTACAAGACGCGCTGACGGAAATCCAGAAACAGTATGAGAAGGAACACAAAAATATCAAATTATCCTTTAACTTTGGAAGTTCTGGCGCACTACAGCAGCAAATCGAACAAGGAGCGCCAGTTGATTTATTTTTCTCAGCTGCTGAAGATAAATTTCGCCCTCTCGTAGACAAAGGATTGATTAACAAGGAAGAGAGTAAAAATTTGTTAGGAAATGAACTCGTTTTAATCGTTCCGAAAGACAAAGCAGGTACTATAAAAGATTTTCCGTCTTTAGGAGACGGCAACATCAAACAATTGGCCATCGGGAATCCTGAAACAACTCCAGCAGGCCAATACGGAAAGCAAACATTGTCCAAGTTAAATCTTTGGACAAAATTAGAAGGGAAAATCGTGTATACGAAGGATGTGCGTCAAGTATTATTGTATGTAGAAACAAATACGGTGGATGCGGGGATTGTATTCAAAACGGATGCCCAAATCTCTGATAAAGTCAAAATGGTTGACACAGCAGCTGGTAATACGCATGATCCGATTATTTATCCGGTCGGGATCATAAAGAATACGAAGCATAAAACAGAAGCGACAACTTTCTACCAATACATACAGACAAAAGAGGCTCGCCGAATCTTTGAAAAATATGGATTTAAGATTTTGAAATAAGCGATGTCCCAACAGTGGTTAAGAACACGATAACGCACATGTGTTCAAGATGAATCGATCCATTAACGGCTATTTATTATATCGCATAAGTGATTTTACCAGTTAAGGATAAGTAGAAATTGGAACGGATCACCCATGCAAAGGCAGCATCCTATTGTTTCAACGAACAAAGGCAAGTCAATGACTTGCCTTACATCACATCAAAAACAAGCAAAAAGATGCATCCTCGATTTCAACCTTTGTGTTTGGTGTGAAAAGAGGGGAGCCGTGGTGCACCTATTCACGCCAATAATCTCCTTTTCATCCTAACATTTCTCCACATCGACACGTCCTGAAAAAAAAGTGGCTCCACCGCCCATATCGGCGATCCGATCTGGAGTAAGGGAGTTTATTAAACGTTTCGCGCCTGGAGAATCTGCCCAAAGCCCTTGCGTGACAACGACACCAGGAAGCACATGTTCTCCAACAGAAACTTTCAATATACATTCCCCGCGATCATTCCACACCCGGATTTGGTCTCCATCCTGAATCCCTTTCGATAAAGCATCTTGGATATTCATATATAAACGCGGTTCTTTTTCGAAAGAAATGTGTTTTTCGTGATTCGAAAAAGTGGTGTTTAAGAAATTATGATTGGGACCAGGCACAAATAAAAATGGAAAGTCTCCATCATTAGCAATCGGTGTATAGGTTGGCAACGGTGGATAGCCATCTTGTTCCATTTTTCTCGAATAAAGTTCAATTTTTCCGCTTGGAGTCGGCAGCTTTCCCGGCAGCAACGGTTTGACATTTGCTTTTATATACTGCTTTTCCACCAATGCTTCATAATCGATTCCTTGCAAAAAAGGATGATTTGGGTTATCCAAGGCTTGCCTAATCATTTCCTCTTCGGTTTCGTATAAACATGAATCCTCAAAGCCCATGTTTTTCGCAAGCAATTGAAATACTTCGACATTGGATTTGGCCTCTCCATACCGTTCAATTACAGGCTGCTGGATTTGAATATAATGGTGCCAGTATGAGGTATAAAGATCCGTATTTTCGAATGAAGAGGTGGCAGGAAGCACAATATCTGCATATTTGGCTGTTTCTGTTAAAAATAAGTCATGCACGACGACAAAAAGATCTTCTCTTGTCAATCCTCTCCTTACCTTATTGCTATCCGGGGCGACCACTGCCGGGTTTGTACCATACACGAATAAAGATTTGATCGGCGGATCTTGTTCCAATAATGCCCGGCCGAGCAGATTCATGTTAATGATTCGCGTATCCTTCTTTTGCAGCAAATCCGGGCGCTGCAAGCTCTTTTGATTAAGCGCCAAATAGCCGCTATTGGATTTGATCGCTCCGCCGCCTTTGACAAGCCATTGTCCGGTCAAGGCAGGAAGGCAAGCGATGGTCCGGATACACATGCCTCCATTGTCGTGATGCTGAAGGCCATTGCCAATTCGAATAAAAGAAGGTGTTGTTTGCCCATACCATCTAGCAAGCTGATAAATATCTGCAACAGGAACACCTGTTACTTTGGAAACCGTGACAGGGTCGTATTGGACGACATGCTCACGCAATTCTTCATGTCCGACTGTATATTTCGCCAGAAAGTCATCGTCTACCATATTTTCCATAAACAAAATGTGCATCACGCCTAAAGCGAGAGCCGCATCGGTACCCGGCAAGATCGGAATGAACCAATCGGCGAACTGGCCGGTTTGATTTTTATGAACATCAATAACAATGATCTTTGCTCCGTTTTTTCGGGCTTTTTGGGCCAATACTACTTGATGCATGTTCGTGCTGACCGCATTGATTCCCCAGAAGATGATGAGTTTTGCATGAATCGTATCTTCCGGATCTGTTCCAAAGCCGCCTCCCATTGTATATTGAAGTCCTTCTGATCCAGCTGACGAACAAATGGTTCGATCCAACAGGGAGGCGCCCAACCGATGGAAAAACCGCCGATCCATTCCTTCGGCGCTAAGTCTCCCCATATTGCCATAAAAGCTATACGGAAGAATGCTTTCAGGTCCTTCTGTTTCAATCAGCTCTTTCCATTTTGCCGTAATGGTCTCCATCGCTTCGTCCCAGCTGATCCGCGTAAATTTTCCTTCACCTTTAGCCCCTGTACGTTTCAATGGATATTTCAAGCGCTTGGGATCGTAAATTCGTTCGGTCATATTCCGCACTTTATTGCATATATTGCCTTTTGTCACAGGATGATCCGGATCTCCTTGGATTTTCACGATTTTTCCATCTTGCTTATGTACGAGCAACCCGCATTGATCGGGACAATCCAGAGAACAAACGGACGGAAATACACCTGTTGGCTGCTGCACAAATGGTTCCATCTTTTTCTCCTTTCCATTATTCCAGATTGTAAATAAAGCCATGTTTACACATCAGTTAAGATGCTTAATATGATAAAATAATTTGAAAAGTAAGGCAATCATAATCGATAGGCTTTTTAGATCTCTCATTTGTTTTACAGAAAAAATGCAGAAAGCATGAAGGAAAGATTTATAAATGCAACGGAAAGGTGATGAACTTGTATGAAAAAATATGTTTTTTAAATACAGAAAATAAGAGATTAAGTGTAGCCATCTTTCGTGTTATAAAGTTTATTGATATCATGATTACGTATTTCCTGACAAAAGCCTTCCGCCTCTAAAAGCGGAAGAACCTTCTCTCGATGATTAGAAGGAGATGGATGGCAGTCGGCATTAGCCAAAATGATTGAAGAATAAGAACATATGTACTATTATATACTTGTAAGCGGGCTCGTTTATGGATAAAAGTTTTACATAAAATAGTGAGTACGATAGACCTGGATACATAGCGACACTTGTTTGTCAAAGTATCAATGTACACATACAGAGGTTCCGAACTATCATTTTAAGTTACATCCAAAAGTCAAATTCCATATATTGTATGAAAAACAACTCTTATTTTAACAATTTAGAGAACCATTCAGCTGAGGAGTGACAGAAATGGCGCGTGTTTTATTTATTAATGCTGGATCGGAAGGGCATGTCAATCCAACGATCGGAGTTGTTCAAGAGCTTATTTCACGCGGAGAAGAGGTTGTATACTTTACGATCGAAGCTTTTCGAGAGCGAGTGGAAAAGACGGGGGCTACTGTACGAACGTTTGATGATCAAAAATTTCTTAAAGCCTTTCTTTCAGGAGGAAGAAATTATTTGCTTGAAAGAGTCAACGGTCTTTTACGTACGGCAGATATCGTCATACCTAGCGTTCTTGAACAGATCAACGGGGAGCATTTTGATTACATCATCCATGATTCCATGTTTGGTTGTGGACGGTTACTCGCCCAAATTCTTGAAATTCCCGCTATCAATTCTTGTACTTCTTTTGCGCAGACAAAAGCTTCCTTTGATAAAATGCTGGAACATCTTTCGAAAGAAATTCCTGCAAAACTACTGAACGCTGTATACGATGAATTTCAACACCTTGCAGAAATGGTGGAGAAAAAATATCATGTGGAGATCCATTCTCCTTATGAAGTTTTTTGTAATCCTGCACCGCTTACCATCGTTTATACAACTAGAGAGTTTCAACCTTCTGGAGAAGCATTCGACCAAACTTACAAATTTGTAGGTCCATCTATCTCTTCGCGATTATCACACGAAAACTTCGATCTTACTGAAATTAAGGGGAAAAGTCTCATTTACATTTCATTAGGTACGGTCTTCAATCAAGCAATTGATTTCTATAAGCTTTGCTTTAAAGCACTGGGGAATACGGATTATACTGTTGTCATGTCTGTTGGGAAAAAAACGAAAATTTCGGATTTAGGTGAGATTCCTAAAAACTTCATTGTAAAAAATTATGTCCCACAAATGGAGGTGCTGAAATACAGCCAATTATTTATTACGCACGGCGGAATGAACAGTACTAATGAAGGTCTTTATTATGGGGTTCCGCTTATTGTAATTCCACAAAGCGCGGATCAGCCGATCATTGCAGAACAAGTTGTCAATATCGGAGCCGGTATTCAATTAGAAATGCAAAGTTTGACTGCAAATCAACTGCGTGAAGCCGTAGACCACGTGTTAAACGAACCAGCTTTTCACCAAGCAGTGGCAAAGATTAGGGAATCCTTTCAAAAAGTAAGCGGATATCGTCAAGCGGTTGATGAGATTTTCAAATTTCAAAGTCGTTTATATTAAGGAGAAATGCTTAAAGTGCCGGCGTAATGTCTTTCTTAATTCGTAAACAACAAAGGGGGGGATTTATATGAGAACACATAAAGATCAATCCATTGATTGTGTAACATTAAGTTATGAAGATATCCCGGCATTAATAGCGCTCTCCACGTCAGTAGGATGGGATTATGATGAACATGAAATTCGAACAATAATAAAATCAGGAAAAATCTACGGATATAAAAGAGAAGGGAAAGTTGTATCAAGCGCTGCTATTATCCCTTATGACGCTTCTTTAGCTTCTATTGGCATGGTAATCGTTCATGAAGCATACAGGGGAATGGGGCTTGGGAAAATTGTTACACAAATGTGTATAGATACGGTTTCAAAGGATACTACTATTATGCTAATCGCGACGGAACAAGGAAAACCTTTATATGAAAAAATGGGGTTTAGTGCAGTGGATTGTGTCCAAAAATATCTTTGTGATCGTTATATCCCTATTCAATCAAACGATAAAATGGAGATGGAAATACACACTTTTAGTCCAAAAGATTTAGCGCAAATAGTAACATTAGATGAAAGAGCGGTTGGAGCGAAAAGAAAAAAATTCCTTATTAATAGGATTGAACAAGCAAAAGAATGTTTAACTGTAAAAGATAGGGACGGAACCGTGATCGGCTATGGACTTTCGATTCTAGGACCTGTCAATCTTATCTTAGGTCCAATTGTAGCTCCTAATTTTGAAATAGCGTGTTTATTGGTAGATAAATTAGCTCGCAATCATCAAGGAAGAGTAAGAATTGATGTTCCATCAGGACATGAAGAATTTATGTTATTTCTGGAACAGCATGATTTTTATAAAGTAAGCCAGCCTCCAGTCATGATTATAAATTCAAAGCAATTACCCCCACGAAACGGGACGTTATATGGAATCGCGGCACAGGTGTTTGGATGATGTTTATGTAGGGTTACAGCAGATGAATAATGGCCGATTCCATTCTAACTTATCCTAAAAATTAAACGATGGATCGCATCTAAAAAGAAAAACCTAAGAAATCCTCCTAATTGAGGAGGATTTTATGTAGAGTATCCCGAATTGATAATTTATAAAGGCATATTCATGTGATTCTAATATTTAAGCCTCAAGATAACACATTCATTAATAGTTGGTATTGAGCGTTGAAAAGTATAAACCATTGGGAGACGTTCAAAGGGGACAAACGAAATGATAACCAAAGCAGAGTTAATCAATCAACCTTATTCAGGGCAATACAAGGAGAAGATATATGATATTTCGAGTCCATGGAACTCTCAAAATTGGAGTTGGATAAAGTTCACAAATGATGATTTAACAGAATGGTGTGGAAACTTTCGAGGGTTTCCGCGAGATGTTGCAGTATCAAATAAGTATAACATCGTTCTTGTTCTCACTTCGGATTATTTATTTAAGCTTGATTGTTTTAGTGAAGAATTAGTCGAATATGAGTCTCATCCCCAATATCGAAGTCTAACTGTAACTCCTTTAGGAGATTTTGTAATAGCTGATTATTATGATATTGAAATTATAAAATCGAATTTAGAAGATAAGATTCCAGTACATAGTCCAATAAAAATGGATAATATCCAGCTTCATGGTTGGTCTAATAATAAATTATCCATAATATGCGATGAATTTCTAACCGGGAACCATCATGTGGAGTTAGAGCTTGATGGCGAGACATTCGAAATAACTTTTAAATGACAACATGAGAAAATATGCAAAAAAACAAACATGATTCAGCACTCCTGCGTAATCAAAAAGAGGAAAGAGAAGCTTTTACTTTTATTTTATTATAATGAACGGAAGAAGAGCGTCTTTCTATTCTCCTTCATTGCTGCTTGTATCTGTTCGAAGTGGTCTATCGTTTTCGATTCCGCATCATCCACCAATGACTTCCCTAACCAATAAAATGATTTATACAATGGAGCGTTTGATGAATAAAACGCACCTCAAAAAACTTGGCCCGCCTTTACAAAAATATCTTAATGATCATGGCCTATCATACTGCGGTTGCGGCTATGGAGGAAAGATCATAAATCACATTAAAATAAATAGCTAGAGAAAAAGAATTGCGGGGCATCATACTTTGTCCATTATGTTGTTCGCATCGATACGATTTCCCCAGTGACGTTAGATTCGTTAAGGGGAAAGCCAGCATCACTCATAGAAATCATAGTCGCTAAAAATACTGAATCTTTTTTCTTTACTACTAAGTATTAATTTAATATAATTTTAATGTAGTAATCATTATCAATTAAGTTGTTAAAGGATAACAACGAAAACAGATAATGATTGAATTTACGATTGAAAGGAGAAGAGTGATGGAAAACAAAAATCATCACAACGCATCCCAATGCCCGTTTTCTCATGGCAGTGTAACAAGTCATACCTCTAAGAGAACAACAAATAAAGACTGGTGGCCTAACCAGCTGAATTTAAGCATTCTCCACCAACATGACCGAAAAACCAATCCTCATGATGAAGAGTTTCATTATGCTCAAGAATTTCAAAAATTGGATTATCAGGCTCTAAAAGAAGATTTGCGCAAGCTGATGACCTCAAGCCAAGATTGGTGGCCAGCTGATTATGGACATTATGGCCCGCTGTTTATTCGCATGGCCTGGCATTCTGCAGGAACATACCGCATCGGTGATGGACGAGGCGGCGCTGCTACGGGTTCGCAACGTTTTGCTCCTCTGAACAGTTGGCCGGATAATGTCAACTTAGATAAAGCGCGCCGGCTGTTGTGGCCGATCAAAAAGAAATATGGCAACAAAATTTCCTGGGCTGACCTGATCGTATTAGCCGGCAATGTGGCTATTGAATCCATGGGAGGGAAAACGATCGGTTTCGGCGCCGGCCGTGTCGACGTTTGGCATCCGGAAGAAGACATTTACTGGGGAGCTGAAAAGGAATGGCTTGATGAGAAACGTTACACAGGAGAGCGCGATCTAGAAAATCCGCTTGCGGCTGTTCAGATGGGGCTCATTTATGTCAATCCGGAAGGTCCTGATGGGAAACCAGATCCAATTGCGGCGGCCCGTGACATCCGGGAGACATTTAAACGCATGGGGATGAACGATGAGGAAACAGTTGCGCTTATTGCTGGAGGGCATACGTTTGGCAAGGCGCACGGTGCCGGTGATGCCTCGCACGTAGGTCCTGAACCTGAAGCGGCGCCGATTGAAGCACAAGGATTAGGATGGATCAGCTCCTATGGAAAAGGAAAAGGCCGTGATACGATTACGAGCGGGCTTGAAGGCTCTTGGACCCCGACTCCTACCAAGTGGGATATGTCCTATTTCGATTTGTTGTTTGGATATGAATGGTGGCTGACAAAGAGCCCGGCCGGAGCATGGCAATGGCAAGCTGTGAATCAGGATGAAAAAGACTTAGCCCCGGATGCTGAAGATCCTTCGAAAAAAGTTCCAACGATCATGTTTACAACAGATCTGGCGCTTCGTTTTGATCCGGAATATGAAAAGATTGCCCGCCGGTTCCATCAAAATCCAGATGAATTTGCGGATGCTTTTGCCCGCGCCTGGTTTAAACTGCTTCATAGAGACATGGGACCAAAAACGAGATATCTCGGTCCGGAAGTGCCAAAAGAAGATTTCGTTTGGCAAGATCCGATTCCTGAAGTTGACTATGAATTAACCGATTCCGAAATTGAAGAAATCAAAGCGAAAATTTTGAACTCGGGACTAACCGTCAGCGAGTTGGTGAAAACGGCTTGGGCTTCTGCCAGCACGTTCCGCAACTCTGATAAGCGCGGTGGAGCCAACGGTGCCCGTATTCGCCTTGCTCCCCAAAAAGATTGGGAAGTAAACGAACCGGAACCATTGGCAAAAGTGCTAGCTGTTTATGAAGATATTCAAAACGAGCTACCTAAAAAGGTGAGCCTTGCCGATTTGATCGTTCTTGGTGGCAGCGCGGCAGTGGAAAAGGCAGCCCGCGATGCCGGTTTTGATGTCACGGTGCCTTTTATTCCAGGACGGGGTGATGCGACACAAGAACAGACAGATGCGGAAAGTTTTGCGGTATTAGAACCAGTTGCAGACGGTTTCCGCAACTATCAAAAGAAGGAATACAGCGTCGGTCCTGAAGAGTTGCTGCTAGACAAGGCGCAGCTGCTGGATCTGACCGCTCCTGAAATGACGGTGTTAATCGGCGGTCTGCGGGTGTTGGGGGCTAATTATCGTGATCTGCCTCATGGTGTATTCACGCACCGCGTTGGCGTGCTGACCAATGATTTCTTTGTTAACTTGGTAGATATGAACAATAAATGGGTACCGGTGGAAGGCGGTATTTATGAAATTCGCGACCGGCAAACAGATGAAGTGCTGTGGACGGCTACCCGGGTGGACCTCATTTTCGGCTCTAACTCGGTGCTCCGTTCCTACTCCGAATTTTACGCCCAAGATGATAATCAAGAAAAATTTGTCCGTGATTTTATTAAAGCTTGGGTCAAAGTGATGAATGCTGACCGCTTTGATATTCATTTAAAAAACGTAAGAGCGTCGGTGCCTGTTTGATCGATTTAAACCCAATCCTATAACAAAATGGGGTGATAGACATTCGTCTATCACCCATAGTTTTGGGAGAAAAACGATTGAACTTGGTTCTTTATACTGTTTCCATACCGGATATGACGTAGGACTATTTTTTCTTTATTGTGGAATCTCGGCCATCTTTAACATTTTTCCTCATATTCATGATGGCCATGCTTTTGTAAACTTGATGGTTTGAAAACGTTTTTGATAGAATATAGAATGAACGTTCAGTATAATAATAATGTATACCGATCACAGTGACAAAATTGACTTGGAGGAACACAAGATGATGGAATTGGCAACAAGGAACAGAGGAGCCATACTCATCCTTATGTTGAACATTTTTTTGGCTTTTGTCGGTGTTGGCCTGGTTATCCCGATTATGCCGACATACATGAACGTGCTTGGGATTTCTGGAACGGTTGTCGGCTTTCTGGTGGCCGTTTTTTCTTTAACCCAATTTTTGGTGGCGCCTTATGCAGGAAGTTGGTCAGACTTATATGGGAGAAAATGGGTGATTGTGATTGGTATGTTGATTTTTGCCGTTTCCGAAGTCATTTTTGGTCTGGCCAATGACGCTCTTCTCCTGTTTCTATCGAGAATGTTGGGCGGTGTGTCAGTCGCCTTCATCATGCCAGCTGTCATGGCGTATGTGGTTGACATTACCTCAGAAGAAGAGCGGGGCACAGGAATGGGCTGGGTCAATGCGGCTATTTCGACTGGTTTTATCATCGGGCCGGCGATCGGCGGATTTTTGGCGGAATACGGTTTGCGAGTACCTTTCTTCGCAGCAGCCAGCGCCGCCGCTGTTGCTGGCGTTGTTTCGACCATTCTTCCTGAATCGCTCGACAAGAGTAAACGCCTTGACATGATGGCGTCTCAAAAGAAACGAACCAATCAGATGGCACAACTCGCTCGGTCTTACCGCACGCCATACTTTACTGGATTGGTGATCATTTTGATCATCTCGCTTGGAATCTCTCAATATGAAACCGTGCTTGGGCTCTTTGTCGATCACAAGTATGGATATACCCCGAGAGAAATTGCCTGGTTGATCATGATCGGCTCCATCATTGGAGCCGTCGCGCAGTTGACGCTCTTTGGACGATTAATCAATTGGATCGGCGAGAAGAAGCTGTCGGCCTATTGTCTATTGTTGATCGTCGTGTTCATGGTGGTGACCCTCTTTTCGTTCCGTTATTGGATGATGGTCACTTCAGTCACTCTTGTCTTTTTGGCAGTTGATTTTGTACGGCCAGCCATCAGCACGTATTTCTCTAGAATCGCAGGCGATGATCAAGGATTTGTGGCTGGAATGAACGCATCGTATACGAGTCTTGGAAATATTGCCGGTCCTTTGCTGGCCGGAGCTTTGTTCGATATTCAAATGAATTCGCCATTTCTAATCGGCAGTCTGATTATGCTGGCTGGTTTTCTGTTGAATTTGTACTGGATTCGCAAGGAGAGGAAAGAGCACCGGCCGGTTCACCAAAGCAACAACCATCTCTTGGACACCAAAACAAAAAACTATTATGATGAAGGTGGCAGGAGGGCATACAATGAATAAAAAGAAGTTGCAGAGCGAACAGACGAAAAAATGCATTGCCGAAGCAGCCATGCAATTGTTTGCCCAAAAAGGATATAAGGGGACATCTATCGAAGATATCGTCGCGGCAACAGGAAAGAGCAAGGGCAATATTTATTATCACTTCGGCAATAAGGAACAGCTGTTTCAATATTTGTTGGATGAATGGGATCGTGATTGGCGGGAGAAGTGGAAGCAAAAAGAGTCGCAGTGGCCGACATTTGCCGAAAAGCTTCTCGGATTGGCAGAGCATATTGTTACAAATGATGTAAATCATCCCTTGACAAACGCGATGGATGAATTTCTCAATAGTGAATGGAACAACAGTGAAGTGCAGGAAAGGGTAACGAAGTTCTATTCCGATCAGATTGCTTTTTTTCAAGAGATGATACAGACAGCGATGGACGACGGAGAGCTACAACAGGATCAAGCGCAGATGTTGGCGGTTATTTTTGGAGCGATGATAATGGGATTGGGGGAAATCTCACGGCGTATCCAGTTTCAAGAGGCATTGAAATTATATCACAAAGCGATTGATGTTTTTTTGCATGGAACGTTGACACGCGATTCCTAAGTGAAAACAAAATCAAATGATGAAATGAACAATGTCAATTGCTTAGAGAACGTCGCTAGCTCCGGCGTTCTCTTTTTTATTCGCTGCTTTCCCAACAGACCAACCCTCTCGTTCGATGAAGATCCAAACGGGGACTCGCAATAAAAAATTTCCAAGGTTTCCCTTTCCTCTGTTGAGGCGTCCTTTTGTTTTGCATCGGTTTTTCAATAAGGAATAGGTTGAGGAGAGGGACAAGTGGTATAATAGAAACATTCCTGTGCAGAGGCTTGATCAAAAAAGCTCCCTTAGTGTGATGCAGGGGTGTCGGTAGACAAAACCCCGTCATCACACCAAGAGAATTTGATATGCTTTGGATGGCTGATTTTACTTGGCTCGTGTTTTCAACGAAGATTCCTGCTGTTTTGAACGACTCGGCCAAAATGCCATTTTTCCCATAAGCGCCGTCAAGGAAGGCACCAGCAATGCTCGAACGACAAAAGTATCTAAAAGTACGCCAAGAGCCGTGATTAAACCAAATTGAACAAGGACTTGTATAGGCATGGTGATCAATACAGCGAAGGTGGCCGCTAGGATCAGACCTGCTGATGTAATGACACCGCTCGTTTGTGTCACCCCTTCTTTAATGGCTTCTTTTAACGGCATGGTCTTGGCTTTTTTCCAGATACTCGAGACCATAAAAATATTATAATCTTCGCCAAGAGCAATCAAGAAGACGAAAGCATACAGAGGAATGGCTCCTTGAATCGCTGCTACGCCAAATCCGTAATGAAGGATAATCCACCCCATTCCCAAGGCCGCAACATAAGAAAGCAAAACAGTCAATATTAGATTAATCGTCGTTATGAGCGAGCGCAAGTATGCAAAAAGCAAGACCGCGATCAGACCGATCACAAGGGGAATGATCACGTGGCTGTCCCGATCGGTCCATGATTTCACATCATATTGCTCCGCTGTTTGTCCAGCAAGCCAAATAGAAGTGTCATTCTGTACGGCTCCGCTAGTTTCCAGAGCCTCTGCGGCAATGTTGCGCAGCTCCGGAATAACCTTCATCGCTTCTTGTGAATAAGGGTTTGCGTTAAGAACTAGACGGTATAAAGAGTAGGCGGGATCAATGGTGCTGATTTGACGCTCAGCAACCTCATTCACCGCAGGATGTTCCGCCAGAGTTTTGCTTAGATCGGGACCGTTTTTGACGATCACGGAAACCGGAGCAAGCTCCCCAGGGGAATAGCTCTCGGCTATGCGTTCAAACCCCTCGCGGGAAGGCATATCTTTCGGGAACGATGACAGCAAATCATACGTAAAGGTTATTTGACTGGCGAATGCGGCCAAAATCCCAAGCGTTATGGTGCAGGCAATGACAACTCTTCGCGGTTTGGTAACGACTAGTTGACCGACAGTTGCACTCAAGGTACGTCTAGCTTTTTTAGGTTTATAATCCTTGCCCTTCTCAACGGCACGCTGCTGCTCTTCTTCTGGTGTCCGAGGAACAAATGGGAAGAAGGCGACGCGTCCGATGATGGCCAGCAACGCCGGCACCAACGTCAGACTGGCAAGCATCATGATCAGAATAGATAAGCTAAACGGCACTGCGAAACGTTCGTATGCACCATATTTAGCTACAAGCAATGCTAGCAAAGCTAGCATCACGGTGAAACCGCTCATGGCTATGGCACCTGAAGCTTCTCGGAAGGTGCGGCGCAGTGCATGAAAACGATTGCTGTCACGCATCAGCTCTTGTCGGAAGCGGGTAATGAAAAATAGACAATAGTCTGTACCAGCGCCGAAAAGAAGGACGGTCATGATCGCAAGGCTTTGAGAGTCGACTACAATCCATCCTTTCTTGGCCATCCAGCCCAATAGGGGACTGGTTACAGCATAAGCGAAGCCAACACCAATTAACGGGATGATCGCTAAGAGAGGAGAACGGTAGATCAAGAGCAAAACGACTAACACCAACAAGATGGTGGCGATCAATAAAATGAAATCAGCATTCAGAAACAAATCGGTAGCATCCACCGCAATGCCTGCGGGACCGCTAATGCGAAGACTCAATTTGTCCGGCGCGTCCATTGTTGTGGTAAAAGGATCGGTACCAGAAGCTTTCTTGATTCTGTCCTGAAGAGCATGTAAACTCTTTTTAAGCTGCTCCGGCTCCATACTCTCATCAAATATGATCGGCTGAACAAGTGTGCTGCCATCCTCAGAAATCATTTGTTTCAAGGCAGGAGGAGGAAACTGATGCAAGGAAAGCAAGCTTTTTTGGCCTTTCAGCGGTTTTTCTTTGAGCTGTTGAGAAATTTCTGCCATCAGATGAAAATCCTGTTCGTTCAAACCGTCAGGCCGATGCCAAACCACTAAAGCAGGGAGCCCTGACTCCCCAGGGAAATACTTTTCCATGACACGAGCCGCCTGTAAAGAGGAACTGTCTTTATGAAGATTGCCGGCGTTGTTTTGTTTTTGATCACCTGCGGCTGGTAAGGAAACCGAGAGAATGATGGCCATGGCTACCCAGACAATCAGCGTTGCCCACCGTGTTTTCGGTCCGCTAACCAGCGCTCCGATCGAATGAAACATATTACTGTCCTTCCTTTCTTTACGCGTTTTGACGCTATTTACGTATCTTTTATGTGGAGATGATATAATTATATATACCAGAAGGTTAATTAATCAAGCTTTATTTTAGAGCGGGAGGGAGCAACTGTGAATCAATCCAGAGAAAAACGTAAACCAGGCCGTCCAAAAGCAACCGAGTCTTCACAAACGATGATACAAATATTGCGGACTGCCTCCGCTTTATTTATGGAACACGGGTTTGAAAAGGTGTCCCTTGAAACCGTAGCTAAAACATGCGGTTTAACCAAAGCAAGTGTTTATTACTATTTCAGTAACAAATCCATGTTATTTACCAAATGTCTGTTGTTTGTGTTAAAGGTTGCACACGATCAAACCGTTGCCATTATGAACGGTCCCGGGACATTGCAGGAACGTCTGCGGGAGGTCGCTATACGCTATATGCAAAATACGTATGTGGATTTTGAAACGATGATGCGTGAAGCCTCGTCGGAGTTATCAGAGGAACAAACTGCAGAAATTCGCAATGCTGAACGGAAGTTGCATGAAGTGCTTGAGCACGCCTTTCAAAAAGCAATGGAAAAGGAGGAGATTGTGCCGTATGATCCTTTCTTGCTTTCTCATCTTTTTGTCGCCATGTTGACCGTTCGCAATCGCCGAGAAGTAATGAATAAGCGCCAAATGGTGGAAGAAGTTGCCTCTGAAATGGTCCGGTTGTTGCTTAACGGTCTTTCTCCACGTTAAAAAGAGGATGGTTCTCATATAATAAAAGATAGAAAGGGGAGATATTATGGACAAGCATCGGATTTATACAACAAGTGTCGCCAGTGTCTACCCTCACTATGTGACAAAGGCAGAGAAAAAAGGGCGCACGAAAGAGGAGGTTGATACAATCATTTGTTGGTTGACTGGATACAGCCAGGAAGAGTTAAATACACACTTAGAAAAAAAGACAGACTTTGAAACTTTCTTTACAGAAGCTCCGCACTTGAACCCTTCGCGAACTCTCATCAAAGGTGTGGTCTGCGGTGTCCGGGTGGAAAATATCGAAGAACCCATCATGCGAGAAATCCGCTATTTAGATAAGCTGATTGATGAGCTAGCAAGAGGGAAGGCGATGGAGAAGATTTTACGGAAATCATAATCGAAAACAAGAGCGTGCGTGTGGGGAGGAGGTGACACGAACTTGAAAAACAAGCCCGCGATGGGCATGTTTGGTTGTAGAATTTTACAGAGATTCAAAGACACATGAAACCAAAGTAGACAGTTGACCAAATGGGTGATCGACGAATGTCGATCACCCATAGCTTTTGGAGGAAAACGATTTAGCTTAATGGCTTCTTTATGCTTGACACGTGATCCTTTTCTGTTTTTCTTTGTTCGATGAAAGGGGATTGCGCACATTTCATTTGGTTAGATTTACATTCACGTTATCTTTGTCTGGTTGTCGTCTTTGCCATTCGGACAGATAGATATGTGCATTCTGTTCTTGACTGTGTGTTCTCCGTTAATCCCTCTTCCATTTGATTGCTTCACCAATAAAGATAAACTTTGGTGTTATGTCAAGAAAACGGACACGTTAAACAGAGAGAAATAGCTGAACTTAGGCAGCTACTTTTCTCTGATTAGCGTAGTAAGCAGCCTCAAATTCATATGGCGATACATAGCCAAGAGCTGAATGAATTCTTTTGCGATTGTAGAAGCATTCGATGTACTCAAAAATGGCTTGTTTCGCTTCTTTCCGCGTGCGGAATCGATTCAGATAAATGCACTCTTTCTTGATTAGGCTATGAAACGACTCCATACAAGCGTTGTCGTAACAGTTCCCACGTCTCGACATGCTCACTTGAAAATGATGTTCCTGTAAAAGTTGCTGATAGTCATTCGAAGCATATTGGCTCCCACGATCCGAATGATGAATCACTCGTTCCGTTGGTTTTTCGCTGTTTAGAGCTCGTTGTAACGCTTTGATGACTAACTCTTTCGTCATTCGTGTATCGATATACCATCCTACCATCTTGCGAGTATATAAATCCATGATACTGGCTAAATACAACCAGCCTTCATCGGTAGAAATGTACGTAATATCTGCCATCCATACTTCATTCGGAGCCGTTGCTTGGAAGTTTTGTTTCAATAGATTGTCATATACGTTGTAAGGATGGTTACTGTTCGTAGTGGCTTTGAATTTACGGACGGTAATGGATCTCAAGCCTTCTTCCCTCATGATGCGAGCGACCGTCTTTTGAGACACTCGAATCCCTTGTTTGCCTAGTTCTTGCGTAATTTTCGGGCTTCCGTAAATCTTACGGGACTTTAGATACTCATTTCGAATCTGTTGAGTGAGTTGTTCTTTTCGTTTTTTCTGTTTACTTTTCGGACGCTTGAGCCAGTCGTAATACCCACTTCTTGAAACACCGAGCACTTGACACATCTTCACCACGCGAAATTCGTTTCGGTGTTGAAAAATGAATGCGTAAATTACTTCTGGTTTCTGGTGAAGATGCCTAACGCCTTTTTTAGGATCGCTAATTCCTCCTCCAACTCTTGATTACGACGGCGTAACTCAATGATTTCTTGATTTTGTGGCTTGATGTTGCCTGAACCCACAAAACTCTTTCCGTTGCTTTCTTTGTATTCTTTCACCCAACGGTGAAGAGTGTTGTAAGCCAAACCTAACTCTTTTGCCACTTGGGCGATGGACTTGTCCCCCTCCAAGCATAACTCAACCGCTTGAATCTTGTACTCTTTGTCAAATGTTCTCTTTTTCATGATTGGACACCTCGAACCTATTGGAATTAAGTTTATTATAATCTCCCTGTTCTCCATGTCCACTTTTTAGACTAACATCATATAGTTGAGGAAATGGAGTTAACCTTTTAGAGGATGGATTGTCTAAAAGATTAATTCAACATGCAATTTAGGCTTAGTCCCCATTGAGAGGGACTAAGTTTTTTGGTTTTAGTTATCAGCTTATTAGTCTTTTTCAAGAATTTAGCCACTCACTAAGTATATTTTGCAATAAACACCTCTTGCAGTAACTGCAACATTGGCTGCAATGGCAGCATATGCTCGTGCAGAAGCGATTAAGAATTTTATCATTTGGGCCTATGAAACAGGAAAACAGTGGAGGCCAACGAAAAAAGTGCTCAAGACTTTATCTAAAGAACGATGGCAGCATATTAAAGAAAGACATTTTCCAAATTACCCTATGAAAGAGGGTAAAGGAAACCTTTTTCCAACCAATGTTTGGAGTGAGGGGGTTATTAAAAATAAGATATTAGAGATTGCTAATGCAAGTTATTTGCCAGAGTTTCATGCGTATAAAAATCGAGCTTATCGGTTTGCACCTGTATTCTTATAAAGGATATGCATGTGTTATTAAGGTTGTATATTATAAACAGGCAGGAAAGATAATTACTGCTTTCCTATAGGGAATTTTGGAAAAAAAGGTGTAATTAAACTGTACTAGTTGCATAGAGGATTGTTGATTGAGTAAGGAAAACCTTTAGTCAGTTAAAATGTATAATATTTAGCATAAATTTTTATGTTTGCCATCAAATTATTGAGTAAAGCGTGGGAATAAAAGGGGAGCCGTTATAAAAAAGAGTTGGTTACACGCTTAAAAAATAATCAAGTTAGTCATGGTGAATTTAAACGGATTGAGAAAGAATTTATTGAGTATATAGAAAAATGAGGGTTTGTCTTTAAAAGAAAAACTATGTATAAAGGTAAGCTATTTGAATACAAATTTGTTCAAGGAATTTATCTAATCCTTAACACGGATAAGGAGTATGATGAAGAGTGTAATTGGACACCATGGGGGGAATGGCAAGTTTGTGACAAAAATGGAGGGATTCTTTATTATCTCTCTGATGATGCCACGTCTAATATTACGACCGTTGATGGTGAAGCAACAGCTTGCTTTGGCTTTTGGATGGAAGAAGTAGAAGACATTCCTTTTTTTATTACTAAATATTTAAAGTATAAAACACACAAAGAATAGTGTAAGCAGGATTAGAATTAGGCTAAACATATTTATTTTCAACTAGTAAATTGCCTTAGCTCTGAATTTACCCGGGCTAAGGCTTTTTATATGTCTGTAGATGCACTTACTTACATGTTTGATTATGAAACATTGAAAAGAAAGTTTGGGAATATGGGCATTTACATGGACGAAATCGAATACGGTGACAAATGCGAATGGGCGATACATTCTACTACGTCACGAACTACCACGGCGATGTCGTGCGGATGGTCGATGAAAACGGCGCGACGGTTGCGAATTACAGCTATGACCCGTGGGGAAAAGTGCTTTCGGTTTCGGAAAATGCGGCAATGGCTGGACAACCGCTAGGATATGCAGGATATTATTATGATAGGGAAACGAAGCTGTACTACTTGCAAGCCCGCTATTATGATCCAGAGACGGCGAGGTTTATCTCAAGAGATCGAGATCCGGGAGACAAAGACGATCCGATCACTCAAAATGCGTATACGTATGCGAATGACAATCCGGTGATGCTGGTGGATCCGGATGGAAATCGTGGATTAACCACATTGTATCGGACTGTTGCAGGTGCCCTCACATATGTTATGGTCAGCGGGGCAGTAGCAAAGAGTTTAGTTAAGAAAGCGGTAGGGAAAGTAGCAAAGAAGGTTTTACGTAAGGGTACGGGTAAAGTTACAAAAGGTGGATTGAACTTTACTAAAACTACTGCAAAGCATATGGATAATCCAGACAGAAGAGTTCCAGTGCAAATCCTACAACAAGCGATAAAGGGTAAAGGTTATAAAGACCCTAGAGGTTCAAATGCACGAATGTATTATACTATAATGTATAGAAATGGTAAGAAGTACAACTTAGAAGTTCTATATGATAAGAAAACAAATACCATCTTGCATTTTGAGTATGCTAGGAAAGCAATGGGGCCATTAAAGGCTATTCCTAAATAAAGGAGGGAAAATGCTTGGATATTGATTATTCAAAGAAGTTATATCAATTGATACAGGATTACTTAAATAAACAAATTGATACTGAGACTTTTTCAAATGATTTTACTGTAATTTATAATTTACATGTAGACTATGATAGTTTAAGTACTAAGGAACTTAAATTATTTGGTGAGTTATCAGAAATAACTAGTCGATTTTCACCTTTTGAAGAAGACCTTAAAAAATATAATTGTTACTTTAACGCAAATGATGTTGAAAAAAAAGCAAAAGAAGTTCTCAAAGAATTAAGTAAAAATTGAACCATAACTTTATATTGTTACAAAAGCCTTAGGAGATAAATTCTCTTAAGGCTTTTTACATGGAGGAGTGCCGAATAAAGCGCAAGAGCAACAACCTATACGCATAACCCTTGAAACTCCTGTATTGATAATTCTTAGGGTTAGATTGTACGCACAAAATCAGTTTGAAAAAGATGCTATATTTTATGATTTTCATCAACGATAAACGACTGAAAATTATCAGCTACCACCGTTTTTATCTCCTAAAACCTTACCTTTGCTTTCTCCTTGACTTTTGAAATTTTTTCGCAACTTTTTCTTCGCTACCACCGATTACTATAGCGAGAGGCTACTCCACCTCGATTAACTCCTGGATGTCGATGTTTAACACTTTGCACACTTTCTCCAATAACGAAACATTATCACCATGAGGCTGTGACCGCTAAATAAAACTGAACAGAATTCGACTGATTAAATTGAACAGTTTAGAAGCGTGCACTTTACATGGAGTGGCGTACATGATAGCCTCGTTTCATGCGGCTGATTCTTGTTGTTGCTCGCTTTTTAGGAAATATCTTGTACGCAGAGGCTCCATGTCAAGTGATAGGGATTACGCTGGAATTTCCAGAAAAGTGTTCACTCTTATTTAGCGAAAACTGTTCAATTTTTCTCGTCGGTTACAGAGGCCCTCTGCATGATAATTTTATATTAATTTTTTGTATATAAGATCAATATAAAAAGACGCCCTTTTGAAAAAATCTTTTTAATAAAGAGTTTTTATATGTGAAATGAAATTCTATCATGCTGACTCTGATTTCATCCATATTACTAACGACAACGACCAAACCGTATGGACGAGCGACAAACCAAAACGGTAACACGTTCTACTATGTGACGAACTACCGCGGCGATGTCGTGCGGATGGTCGATGAAAATGGAGCGACGGTTGCGAATTACAGCTATGACCCGTGGGGCAAAGTGCTTTCGGTTTCGGAAAATGCGGCCGTGGCTGGACAGCCGATAGGGTATGCAGGATATTATTATGATAGGGAAACGAAGCTGTACTACTTGCAAGCGCGGTATTATGATCCGGAGACGGCGAGGTTTCTTTCGAGGGATCCGTATCCGGGGGATTTGGATAATCCTATCACTCAAAATGGATATACTTATGCGAATAATAACCCGGTGATATATGTTGATCCAGATGGCGAATTACCTTGGGTAGTCAAAGAGATTGCAAAGTTTGCTATAAAGCAGGCTGTTAGAAATCCTAAAAACCTAAGGATAGTTGTAGAAAAAATAAGAAGCTTTACAAAGCAAAAATATATAAAAAAAGCTCTAGACCAGTTAGGCTTAGAAGTACAATCTAATTTAAAAGGAGGATATATTCTTAAAATAATGGCAAATAGGAAGCGTATACTCTCTATTGACTACCATGGTTTAAATATCTTTAAAGGTACTGGTAAGTATAAAGGTAAGCACACTAGACATA